>JAOZKS010000061.1:0-3110 GCA_029935255.1 Pontiella sp. | reverse complement strand
TGCTGGGTTGTGTGGCTGCCCGCGTGGGTTCCGGAACAAAGCTGATCTGGGATAGCCAGAATATGACGACCGGAAACGATCTGGCTGATCGTTACGTTCAGCACGAATATCGTAAAGGATGGTCGCTGTAGATTAATTGAAAAGGAAAACCATGAAGACGTTTTATTTATTTATTGTGCTGATGGCTTTAGGGGCAGGTTCGCCTGCGGCCACGGACATGCATCGACTGATCTGGAACGACGAGCCGAGCACAACCATGACCGTGTCCTGGCGTCAGCTAAGCGGCGAGGCAAAGGTGTGTTATGATGTGGTGGATCAGGGCTTGGATCCAGCAAGGTATGGGAATTTTCAATCGGTCACAAAAAGGAATGACCACCTCGGACTTCGCACTCGTTTCACACGAATTGAAATGCTTCGTCCAGATACAAAATACTATTTTTTGATCGCCGATGAGGATTCGGTTAGTCGGCGCTATTATTTCAGGACAGCGCCTGCCAACCCGGAAGATTTCACCTTTATTGCCGGAGGCGACACCAAAAGCAGCGATCAGCGGGTGAAAAAGGCTGCGGCGGGAAGCCCTCCCCGGAAGACGGCCTATGACTACGGCCGAATGTCGAACCGGATGGTGGCAAAACTGCGTCCATTGTTTGTGTTGTTCGTGGGGGACTTCACCTCGAATTCGGACAAAGCTTCCCGATGGGTTGAATGGTTCAATGACTGGAATGAGGATACCTGCTCAGCGGACGGCCAGATGTATCCGATTATTCCCGTACATGGAAATCATGAAAACCCCAATGGACTAACCGATCTTAAAAACCTATTCGATACCCCGGAAGAAGTTTACTATACCATCGACTTTGGCGGAAACTACCTGCGTATTTTTGTTCTGAATACGGAGCTGAGTTCGGGCCAAATGCGAAAGCTCGTTCCGGATGTAGATAAAAAATGGGAGGAGCAGACGGCTTGGTTGGAGGAGACGTTGAGAAATAGCGGAGACTTCAAGTTTCGCGCCGCCATGTATCATAAACCGATGCGACCGCACACGCAGAAAAAACGTGTTGTAGAACCCTTGTACCGCGATTGGGCTCCGCTCTTTTCCAAGTACAACCTCAACCTCTCTTTTGATGGCGATTCGCATATGCACAAAATCACCTATCCCGTTGTTCCCGATCCGGAGGGCCAGGATGGCTTTCGTCGGGATGATGAAAGGGGCACGATGTACATAGGCGAAGGTTCGTGGGGGGCTTCGCCCCGCCCTGCGGATGTGGTTCGGGACTGGAGCATGTCGCTGGGCAGTTTTAATCAGTTTAAGCTCATCCACGTTAAACGGAACCAGTTTTTAATTCATACGGTGATGACCGATAACGAGGGGGATGTTGGCGCATTGAAAGAGGGGCGTGAATTTGACTTTCCCAAGGGGATCAAATTATTCGATACCCCGGGGCAGGGCACCACCATCCACTATCCTTTCAGTGAATAGGTGTGTATCAAAAATGCCGGTGTTCCACGAGTTGGAAGCGCCGGCATGTTCATATCCTGAAAGGAAGCGATTACTGGATGTTCGGGAGCCAGTTTCCGAGAATTCGCTGACTGGTTCCGTCTTTGCTCCATTTTGCGACGAGCGCATTGACCTCATCAAGCAATTCCATATTGTTCTTACTTATTCCCCAGGCGAGGGGCTCAATATTGAGGATGTCCGGGAATGAAACGAGATCGCTTTCGTTGATGGCGGAAAGCCACCAGATCATGGGTGCGTCGTGTATAAACATATCGATTTTCCCGTTCTTAAGTGCGCTGACGGCGTTGTTGGCATTGGAATAGGTCTTTTTATCGGCCCGGGAAAAGCGCTGGAAAATAAAATACTCTCCCGTGGTGTCCTTAACACAGCCGATGCGCTTGTTCTGGTTGATGATGGTGCTGGCCAGCATCCCGGAAGGGTCGTAGGAATCGCGGCGATAAAGCCCGGTCATTCCAGATTGCATGTAGGGCGTGGTAAAGTTGATCCGCATGCTGCGCGCGCCAGTGATGGTCATGCCGGACATGATGATGTCGAACTTGTTGTTTTCAAGCGAGTCGATCAGTTTGTTCCACGGAGTTTCAACAAAGACGACTTTGCGTCCGAGCTCCTTGCCCAGCAGCTTGGCATAGTCGGCTTCAACCCCGGAGATGGTTCCGCCTTGTTTGAATATGATCGGCTGTGAGTTGGCCGCCACCCCCACGCGCAGAACGGTTGGATCGGGATCGTGGCTTTGTGTGATGCATCCGGTGAGTAGGGCGGTAACGGCAAGTAAACCAATCGTTTTCTTCATAATACAGGCTCCTAAGTTGAGGCGCAGTATCCCAAGGCTTGGAAAGGGATGCAAGCGTCTCGTTGGTGAATTAGAAACTATACCGGACGCCGAGGTTGACGTTGGAGTTGTATCTAAACTGCCCGAAGAAGGTGTGGTCGTCTTCGCCGATGAAGATGTTGCCGTTGACCATCGCCTTCCAGTGGTCGGAAATCTTGTAGGTTACGGCGGGGCGGAGGTAGGCATCGTTGTCGGAAGGCGAATAGAAGGTGAAGAGGCTGAGCATCAGGTTTTGGTTCATCAGCATCTTGGTCAGGCGCAGGGTGAGGACGTGCCGCGCTTCGTCGCGCGCGGTGTCGGAATTGGGCTGGCTGGCGAGGTAGCCGTCGTGATCCATCATCCATTCGAGATAATACTGCACGCTGGCGGTGAAATCCTTGCCGACTTCGCGCTCGTAGCCGGTGAGGAATCGAACCTCGTCCTCGGGCACCACCTGAGCGGGAGGGTTGCTGTTTTCGCGCGAATCGTAGTAGCCCGCCTCGACGTTGAAGAGGCCGCTTCCGAGCGCACCCTTTGCGCTGGCGCCATACGAATCCATTCGGGGGAAGTAGGCCCCGGACGGGTTCATTCCCATGGGGCTTTTCCAGTAGCCGTGGTAGGCGTAGAGCGCGGTTTCGTAGCCTTTGATATCGCGGTAGAAGCGGGCGGAGATTTCATCCTCCTTGAACCATTCGTCGCGCCGGTCGGCATCGATCTCAGCATTTTGCCCGGCGATGCTCTGCGTCATGGGGTTCCAGTAGGAGACGCGGCGGCCGTCGATAT
>JAOZKS010000326.1 GCA_029935255.1 Pontiella sp. | reverse complement strand
CGGTTTTCAGCACGACCGTATGGTTCGTGTTGACCTTCACCACCTCCGCTTCGATCTTCCGCCCATCCGTGCTCGTCCACGGTCGGGCTTGGCAAACGGCGGTAAAGGCGAGGATGGAAAGAGCGATGCTATGTTTCATGGTTCAGGGGTCAAGTTGTTGAAGAATGGCATTCAGCCTCCATGCAAGATCATCATCGGCGGTTTCAAGCAACGTTTCAAGGTGTGCACGCACATGTGCATTGCCCTTGGTGAGCAGCAGTGCGGCCTCGTTGCGTTGTGCGGGATTATCGGAGTACAGCTTGGAAATGAGTTCAGGCAAGTTGTTTTGAATCAGAATCCGTGAATGCTCCTTTTGTACATCGAATCCTCGGGATTCGAGAATCTCCTTTGCCAATTCGGAATTCTGGATCGAGCCGCAAAGCATGCCCAATAGGATTTTATTTTGCCCCTCAAGCGTACCTTCGATCCGAAATTCAACGGAGGTAGGTTTATTGGCTCGGTTGAGGTTTTCGTCGATGGCGAGAACGTCCAACGTGTGCGTTCCGGGCTGGAGTCCGATCAGCTGAAGTTGCGATTGGAGTGTTGGCTTCGACCAGTCGGCTTTGTCCAGCCGGTAAACGAATTTGGAGTCTTGTTGTGATGTTTTCAGGCTGAATTTACTTTCGAACTGCTGAGTTCCCGTATGCTCAACGGTAGCTCTTGGAGGATTGACACCCGTCATGACAGCGAAGATTCGGTTGGGGTAGTAGACCTTGAGTAGACGATTTCCATAAGGGTCAATTCGGACTTCGTTGAGGTCGGTGGGATAGCGTTCTGGAAGCCGTGGATCGGGATCAAAAACGAGCGGATTGTTGGTGTAGCGAACCTTGGTGCCGAAAGCGTAGCGCATCAGATAGCCGTCATCAATTACCCACCAATCGCCTTCGGAATCTTGTTTGCATTGGTTTGCGGGAGAGTTCAGTTCCTTTGGCGGACGAGGAGACTTGGGGCTATCTGTCCAAGGAAGAAGAGTTTTGGTGATTTTCCAATCCTTGGAGCCGGGCTCAAGCTTGCACTCTTTTCGGATGGTGCGTCCGGTGTCGGGATCTTGCTCGAAAGGGATGAAGAAGAGGGTGCCATCTTCCCCCATGCGGACATGTTCGTCTCCAATGGATATGTTGGGGTGAGTGAATTTTGAGCGTGGATACGCGTGCCATACGGTTCCATCGTAGTGGAATAATTGGGTGGGTTCGTAGCGGCGCACGAATAGAGCCTGCCCGTTGCATATATCGGGGTTAGGAGTTTTTGAGTCGGTAAAACGGAGTTCGGGATGCAGGTGCAGCTCTTTTTCGAGTGCTTCGCGCATGGTTCCATAATTCACAAAGGCTTCTTGAGCGGGATCGAAGATAAACACCTCGGGTTGGCCGGAGCAGGTTGCATAGATCCAGATGCGTTGGCGGGAGTCTTCTCTTAGATATTTATTGGTTCGGTATTTATAGTCGGTTAAATGATGAAACGAATAAGAGCGGAAATCCATTCCATCCCATTTCCAGAGCAGGTCTTTGGCAACTTCGAAGATCCAGAAACTCCCCGTGGAGTCGCGGAGCTGTATTCCATCAAGCCCCGCCTCGGCGGGTAAGTGTCGGATATATTCCAACCCTTGGACGCGCGGAGCCAAGAGGAGCAGGCCGAGGATGAGCGAACGGATTACCATGTGTAGTGGGCGGTGTAGGTGAGGGTTTTTTCCTCGCCGGGTTTGAGCTGGATGCGGAATTCCGTGGTGTTGGAGTCGGTCTTGAGGTGGATGTGGGAGCTCTCGGCGATCTCCCACGTCAGTGCGCGGTAGAGGTGTTCGACGACGCGGATTTCGACGGTGTCGTTTTCCTTGCGGTTGCGTAGCTTGATTTCGAAGGATTCGTCGAGCGTGTTTTTCGAGGTATCAATTTGATAGTTGGTGCGGGCGCGCTCTCCAACGAGGTCGAACGCGTTGCCGGTGAAAAGGCTTACGGTTTCATCTTTCGGGGTATGGTCGATCAGATTTTCTCCGGTGAATTCGAGTTGTCCATCGGTATCGCGGCGGTAGAAGCGGACGCGCCCTTTGGGCAGGGGAAGGCCAAGTCCGTTTTCCTTGGTATTTTTGAATTCGCGCATGACCCAGACTTTGGGATTGGACTCGGTTCCATAATCGCGCTCCCGACGAATATTTTCGTATCGCCAGTTGCGGTAGCGGTTTTGGTCGACCTTCACTCCGTCATAAATGTAAACATTTTGACTCTCAATCCCTGCGGCGCGCAGGAATTCGACCTGCTTGGTTTCGCGGTCGCGCAACGTGGTGGTGCGGGCGAGCTCGTAGAGGTGGTATTCATCGAATGTTTTTTCCGTAACGGCTTGGGGGCTTGATTTGTCAAACCCGCCGAGCCCGCCTCGCATGCCGCTAATGGCTGGCATGCCGCCCGGCTGTAGTTTTTCAACATCGCCCGCCATGAGTTTGATTTTCGCGTTTTCAAAGGTGCGCCCGCTTTGGTTGTCCATCGTCACCCAGCCGATCAGGTCGACTTGGTTGCCGTTCTCGGGCGCAACGATGTTGTAGTCGGCCTCCCAGCTCATGCCGCCAGACACATAGCAGAGTTCGGCCTCGGTCTTTCCGGCGCGGTCGCTATGCAGTAGCCAGTTGAAGGTGGGTTTAAGAATGGAGTCGTTTCCAAGGGTTGGAAAAAGCGGTTGCCCCGGCAGGCTGAAGCGCAATTGGCCGTCCACTTCGATGATCGGTTGCCCGCTCCCTTGGGTCGTTGCGTACTGGCGGTTGGCATATTGGTTCCCATACCGGTTCATGGCGGAATAGTGGGGCACATATCCGCTACGGATGATTTTTCCCCTCACCATGTTGGTTCCAGAAAGAAAATCGATTTCCTGCCCCTCAAAATGATTTAATAGCAGATTCTGCGACACGGGATCGGCGCGGTAGTTTTGTTCCAGAATGCGTAGGTTGTTCTTTCCCGAAAGGTCGCGGAGGATCACCGAGTTGGGTTCGGCATGGGCAGTGATGCCGGAAAACTCAATTTGGTTTTCGCCTTCGATGAGATCGAGTTCGATCTGTTCGCGCACGACGGCAAAGTTTTGATTGTAGAGGGTCAGGGCAGTGTTCTGCGCAAAAACTCTGCTGACTGCGAATAGGGCGAGAACGGCAATCCATTTCATTTTAAGGCTCCGGTTGGGGGTTGTGCATGTGAATACGTCCACCACACACGAGACCTTTGTGTTTTTTCCGAAGAAGAGCAAGCCGTTGTTTTTTTAGAGCAGCACGCCGTCGGGGATGGCGCCGGCATCGTCGTGATCCCACCAGCGG
>JAOZKS010000060.1 GCA_029935255.1 Pontiella sp. | reverse complement strand
TCGGCTTTGCTTCAGATCGACGAGCTGTGCGCCTGCCAGGTTGTTGAGTTGCTGGAGGTAACCGGGGCGACGGCATCTCGCCACATGGGTTTGCTGGTTCATGCTGGAGTTGTGGAGAGTCGCAAAGAGGGCCGTTGGGTTTACTACCGCCTGATCAATTCACTCGATGCACGGCTTTTGCAATGGCTGAGAACCGAGCTGGAAAATTCCGAAGACCTCGCGGCCGACCGAAAACTTTTGAAGGATATTGTGGCTTGCGATCCTGAAGATCTTTGCCGAAAGCAACGCGGTGAAGGCTGCTGCCCCATAAAATAGGAAAGGACGCATGACTACAGAAGATAAGCAAACCGAGGGGATCGGTTTTTTTGAAAAATATCTCACGGTTTGGGTCGCTCTCTGCATGGTTGGCGGCATTTTGATCGGGAAATATCTGCCCGCCATTCCGGTCTTCCTCGGGAAGCTGGAAGTCGCGCAGGTCTCCATCCCCGTCGCCGTACTGATTTGGGTGATGATCTATCCGATGATGATGAAGGTCGACTTCAAGAGTGTGAAGAGCGTCGGGAAAAATCCCAAAGGGCTCTTCATCACCTGGATCACGAACTGGCTGATCAAGCCATTCACCATGTTCGGCATCGCGTGGCTGTTTTTCCACGTTATTTTCAAATCCCTTATTCCTTCGGAGCTGGCGAAGGACTATCTCGCCGGTGCGGTACTTCTCGGTGCCGCGCCCTGCACGGCCATGGTATTTGTCTGGAGTCATCTCACGAAAGGAAATCCCGCCTACACCGTAGTACAGGTGGCCACGAACGATCTGATTATTCTCGTGGCCTTCGTGCCCATCGTTAAGTTCCTGCTTGGGATCGGCGACATCTTTGTCCCCTGGGATACACTTTTTCTTTCGGTTGTCCTTTTTGTTGTTGTTCCGCTGGTAGGGGGCGCGTTGACCCGCGGCCATATGCTTAAGACCAAGGGACAGGACTATTTCGAAAACACCTTCCTTCCCCGGTTTGGAAACATCACCATCATTGGCTTGCTCTTGACGCTGGTCATCGTTTTTTCCTTCCAGGGCAACGTGATTCTCAGCAACCCGCTGCATATTGGTTTGATCGCCGTGCCGTTAATCCTTCAAACCGTGTTTATTTTCTTCGTGGCCTACCTCGCGGCCAAAGCGCTTAAACTTCCGCACACGATCGCCGCTCCGGTGGGAATGATCGGAGCCTCCAACTTTTTTGAATTGGCCGTTGCGGTGGCCATTGCCTTGTTTGGAACGACCTCGCCCGTTGCGTTGGTGACCATTGTTGGTGTATTAGTGGAAGTGCCGGTGATGCTCGCGCTCGTCGGCTTCGCCAACCGCACCACAAATTGGTTCGAAGGAAACCAACCATGCCTGAAAAAATAAAACTACTCTACCTCTGCACCGGAAACTCATGCCGCAGCCAAATGGCCGAGGGCTGGACGCATGCGCTCAAGGGTGATGAGATCGAGGTCTACTCCGCCGGGCTCGAAACCCACGGTCTCAACCCCCATGCAGTGAATGTCATGGCCGAGGTCGGCATCGATATCTCGGGTCAAAAATCGCAACACCTTGACGAGTTCATGGATCTGGATCTCGATTATGTCGTGACCGTTTGCGACCACGCCCACGAAACCTGTCCTCTCTTCCCCGGCAAGGCCACGGTCGTTCACCACAGCTTTGACGACCCGCCCAAGCTATCCCCGCCCGCCGCATCGGAAGAGGTTAAACTTGATGGTTTCCGCCGTGTCCGCGATGAAATCAAAGCCTTCGTCGAAACCCTCCCCGCCGCGCTGAACCCCGTGTCCGCATCGTTCGCCATGCCCGATTGCAGTGGCTGTTCCGGGTGTGCTTAATGGTGCGCCGCATGTAGACGCGGCTTCCAGCCGCGTTGGGGTGGGCTTCCTGAACGAGGCTGGCGCGCTGAGCGAAGCGAGATAATTTCCGAAGGAACGACAGATCCCCGCTCGTCTTGCTACGAAGAGGGATCCATCACGCGGCCAATGAAAAGGATCGTGCCGGTGCTGTTTTCACGGATGAGGAAGATGAACGGGTGGTTGGCTTCGAACATCGGTGGCATACTGGTGGTGCGCATACCTATGGCGGTCGCGGCAGCGGCTTCGGTGCCTTCCTCGTTCACTTCCACGAAGGCCTTGTGGACGACGGCTCCAATATAGAGGTCGCGCGTTCCGGTCATGCCGGAAAAATCGGCCTGCCGCGAAAAGGCCAGCGGCATGCCCATGGCCGCGAGCGTATCGCCGAGCTCGAAAGTGGATTCAAGCTTGAATTTGGGGAGCTGCACCATCACTTCCATTTTGTTGAATTCAAGAGCCGCGAGTTTTTCCAAATCAAAATCGGGAAGTTCATCCGATTCGCTCGGCAACAGGATCAGCATGGAGAGCTCGTCGCCTTCGTAGGGGAGTTCCAAAGCTTGGAATTCCGGGGTATGGGCAAGGTTGAAGTCGGCGGTCTGGGACATCATCGGCACGTTTGTGGTGGTGCCATCGGTAAGCTTGAACGGGGCGGGGCGGGTACGTTCGGGGTTGAATTGGACGCCCCAGTCTCCCTTGAAATAGATGGCGTTGGCGAGCACGAGCCGGGTCAGGGGGTCGAGCATGCCTTCGGGGATTAGATCCTTGATGCGATCATTGGTTTGCTCCTCTACCCAGGCATTGATTTTTTTGCGTGCGCCTTCGGCATCGGTCTTGTAATCGACGGGTTTGATTTCGCTGCCGTAGAATTCCTTCGTCATGGCGAGGTAGTCGGGTAGAAATTCATACTCGATCTGCGGCCAAAGCGAATTGGCGACGCTCAGTTGGATTTGACCTTCTTGCTGGATGGAGTTGAGTTTCTTCCGAAGATGCGAAAGCGCGGGGTGGGTGGCGCCTTGTCCACCAAAGTGGAGGGTACTCCCCATTTGCTCTTCCGTCTCGCCGCGCGTCCCGCCGTAGACCATGGCTAGTGCGGACGAGATGGAGTAGGGCGAAAGAAATAGGTTTCCGGTATTTTCATCGGAGAGTTTCATGTAAAGGTCGATGGAAAGCTGGTTGATCGTTGCGGAAGCATCGAAGGCGGTGGCAGGGGGGGTTGGGTTTTCCCATTGCAGGTCGGTGATTTGCAGGGTGGTCTTGTTGCCGGTCTGCTTATCCTTGATCTCCAAATCCTTCGCGACCCACATACCATCCATCTTTTTAATGCTCTTGATCTTCATGCGCCGAATCTCTTTCTTATCGGCATCAAGCGTCTGCGCTTCGAGCAGCATACCCATCTTCTTTTCAATCCATAGGCGCATCGTTTCGCTGGAGTCGGGGACGGGGACATCAACGACATAACATTCGCGATTGATCTTTTTTTCCTCGTTAATGAGTTTTGATCTAGGCCACCAGAGGACCGAAAAACTCAGATCCGCCCAGTTGATTCCAGTATCGAGAATGTTGGAGGTGGGCTGGGTGTTCGGCGTGGAAAAATGGTAGGTCGGTTGGTTGTTGTTCCATGTAATTTCCAGCGACTCGTCACCGATGCGGTAGTGGGCCGTTGGTTGGGCCGACCCCCAGTCGAGCTCCATCTCGACGGGGAGGCTGGTTTTGGTGAAGCCCTTCTTGGTGCGCACCTTCAACGTGCCGGTCAACTTGATTGGATCCGAAGGAAGCTTCGTGCGCACATACGCCAGTATATCGTCCGCAGGAATCGGCTCCGCAAAACCATTGAATGTGAAAATAGAAACGAGACTGGCTAACAGGAATTTTTTCATACCACTAATCTCCACTAACTTTTGAACGCCGATTGACACGGATTTTCATTCTTTCATCTGTGTGGATCGGCGTTCATCTGTGGTTCTACTTCTTTTCAGAAAGTTTCAGCGCATAGCGCAGGGCTTGGTCGATGTTCTTGACGGTTTTGAAGGTGAGTTTCTTTTTCACCTCGGCCGGGATCTCGTCGAGGTCGACCTTGTTTTTCTCGGGCAGCATGATGTGCTTGATTCCCGCCCGCGAGGCGGCAAGCACTTTTTCCTTCAGCCCGCCGATCGGCAGCACACGACCGCGCAGGGAAATCTCGCCGGTCATGGCGAGGTCTGGGCGAACGGGTTTGTTTTGCAACATGGAGAGGATGGCCAATGCAATCGCCACGCCAGCGGAAGGTCCGTCTTTTGGGGTGGCACCGGCGGGAACGTGGATGTGGATATCGCTCTTGGCAAAGAGGGTTTCATCGAGCTTGAACCGATCGGCATTCGCCCGGAGGTAGCTGAGCGCGGCGCGTGCGGATTCCTTCATCACATCGCCGAGGGATCCGGTCAGAATCAGCCCGCCTTTTCCCGCCATGCGGGTGGCTTCGATGAAGAGAATATCGCCGCCGTAGGGCGTCCAGGCCAAACCGGTCACCACGCCGGGCATGGCCTCGCGTTCGGCGACGTCTTTTTCGATCTTCACCGGGCCGAGGAAGCCTTTGATCTTCCTTTGCGTGACTTCGACGGGGCGGGTGTTGCCCTCGGCAAACCTGCGTGCCACCTTCCGGCAAATGTTGGCGATCTGCCGTTCGAGGTTGCGGACTCCTGCTTCGGCCGTGTAGCCGGCAATGATCTGTTCCAGGGTTTCGTTGGGAAACTTAATCTGGATCCGTTTAAGGCCGTGCGCCTTGATCGCCTTCGGTACGAGGTAGCGGCGGGCAATATGCACCTTTTCCTGTAGCGTGTAGCCGGAGATTCGGATCACTTCCATGCGGTCGCGCAAGGGGCCGGGAATGGTTTCAAGCTGGTTGGCGGTGGTGATGAAGAGCACTTTGGAGAGGTCGAAGTCGACATCGAGATAGTGGTCGTTGAAGGTTGAGTTTTGTTCGGGGTCGAGCACTTCGAGCAGGGCGGAGGAGGGGTCGCCGCGAAAGTCATTTCCCACCTTGTCGATTTCGTCGAGCATGAAGACGGGATTGTTCGCGCCGCAGCGGCGGATGCTTTCGACGATGCGGCCGGGCATGGCGCCGATGTAGGTGCGGCGGTGCCCCCGGATTTCGGCCTCGTCGTGCATGCCGCCGAGTGACATGCGTACAAACTCGCGGCCGAGTGCGCGGGCCACCGATTTGCCGAGCGAGGTTTTTCCCACGCCCGGCGGTCCCGCGAGGCAGAGGATCGGTCCCTTCATATCCTTCTTGAGTTTGAGTACGGAGAGGTATTCAAGGATGCGCTCTTTGACTTTCTCCAGACCATAGTGGTCCTTATCGAGAATCTTCTGCGCGGCAAGGATATCGAGGAGGTCTTCGGTTCCTTTATTCCACGGCAACTCGGAGAGGACATCGAGATAGGTGCGAATGACACCATGTTCCGGCGAGGCGGGCGGCACGGCCTTGAGTCGTTGCAGTTCTTTGTCGGCCGCTGCGCGGGCATCCTTGGGTAGCTTGGCTTCTTCGAGCGACTTTTCGAGTTCAAGCAGCTCGCCGGCTTGTGGATCGTCTTCGCCCAGTTCCTTCTGGATGGTGCTGAGTTGTTCGCGCAGAAATATTTCGCGCTGGGTCTTGCTGAAGGTTTCGTTGACCTTGCTCTGGATTTTATTTCCCAGCTTCTGGATCTGGAATTCGCGGTTGAGGAATTCCATCAGGGTTTTGAGGCGGAGTCCGGGCTGGTTTTCAGCCAGTAGATTTTGGCAGACCTCGATCGGAACCGGCAGGTTGGTGGCGAGCAGGTCGGAGAGTTGTTGGGGGGAGTTCATGTTGAAGATCGCGATGGCGAGCTCGTCCGGCATGTTGGGCGACATGGTTACGATCTGCTGGAATTTTTCCGAGGCATTGCGAGCGAGGGCTTCGGTTTCGACCGAGGTATCTTTGGCATCCTTGATCATGCGATACTTGGCCGTCGGATAGTCGGTCTTTGTGTTCAGGTTTTTCAGGGTGCAGCGCGAGAGGCCTTCGACGAGGATATGGGTCGAGCCGTCCGGAAAGTTGATGGTTTTGATCATGCGGGCAACGCAACCCACGCGGTAGATATCGTCTTGGGTCAGGTGGGCCTCGTCGATTTCCTCTTTCCGCTGAAGCGCGGTGATGAAATGCGGGGTGCGCTCGGAGAGTTTCCCAACCAGTTTTTTCGATTGCTCCGTCGTCACGACCAGCGGAGCGACCATGTGGGGGAAGAGCACAAAGTTTTTCAGCGGCATCACCGGCAGGATATCCGGAACCTCTTGTTCTTCGAGAACTTCGTATTCCAATGTGTCGGGGTCTTCTGTTGCGCTCATAGTATGGGGGGCTTGGTTAATTCGTTTTTAGTGCTTAGTGCTTAGTTCTTGGTGGTTCGTAATAGGGAGAGTAGGGCAGGCGGAGGCCAATGTCTGGAAAAATGAGCGCCAAATTCCACCGGGGGCTGACATGAACTTCCCTTAGGCTTCGCGGGCCTGTTGGCGAATAACCTCGAACGCTTTGGGGAGCTCTTCGGTCTTCCATCGGCCTTCAATACTGATTCGTCCTTGATAGCCGATCGCTTTCAGTGCCGCGAAGAAGGGCTTGAAGTCGTCTCCCATAACGCCGGGTGCGGTGCGCTTCTGCTTTTCGGCAATGTGCCCATGTACCAGCAGGGGGCCGACTTTTCGCAGGTCGTTCGGGTCTTCGCCGTTCTGTAGCATGTGGTAGATGTCGAACAGCAGGCGGACGTGGGGGTGGTTGACTTTTTCAACGATGGCCGCACCTTCGGCCACGGTGTTGATGAAGTTGCACTCTTGGCGGCGTAGCGGCTCAATGGCGATGGTTACGCCTTGGGCTTGGGCCGGGGCTCCCATTTTCTTGAGCAAGGCAACGAATTGCTCGTTGGCTTTTTCGGTGGGGAACCCTTCTGGGAGCCGCCGAGAGCCGCCGCTGCCGAATACGATGATTTTAATGCCGACTTGGTTGGCGCGCCTGAAGGCGGTTTCCGCATAGTGGAGAACGCCTTCGGGGTTGGCCTTGGGGCCGGTGCTTTTCAGCGATCCGGGCAGGAAGCTGTTGCAGGACGGGATGGGCAACGAGCACGCCTTTGTCCGCTCCAGATGGGTGACCCAGTCGCTGTCGGGTTGGTTGGGAATCAGGAGCCGTCGAACGGACTCTTCAATATATTCGCCGCCCGTGGCTTTAATGTCGCCCGCCTTGTCGAGCGACGAGCAGACCCCCAATGCGCTAAAGGGAAACGCCGCTGTTTGGCCCCATGCCGGAAGGGTTGCCGCAGCGAAGGTGGCGGAAATGGAAAAGAGCCTTCGGTTCATGCGATCCCCCTAGACGTTGCCGGGAACAATGAATGGCGCGCGATCCTGCCGGTGGAGATAGGCATTGGCCTTGTCGGCCATCGCGCCGGTGAAGCGCTCCGTGGCGGCATCGTATTCGAGTGTGGGGCCGAGGGTCCACGGGGTTTGCTTGAGGTCGATATCCCAGTCGGCTAGATGGCCGGAATAGCGGGTGTAGGCATCGAGCAGTTCTTCGTTGCCTGAAATGGCGCCGCGCAGTTCTTCGGGGGAGGCTTCCTGGCCCACGCGGTAGGAAATGTTGCCCATGTGCCCCATGGCGGCTCCATAGTGGCCCTTTTCAATGGGGCAGCGAAGGTCCGCCGCATTACGGTTTCGGACGGCGTCGATGAAGTTGCGCATGTGTCCGCCGCCCCCGTCGCCCTTGAACGGCTGCATCTTGTTTCCGTCCTTGTCGTAGATCCATCCCCCGCCGCGGCCGCCGCGGAAGCTGCCGCCTTCGCAGTCGATGATGATGCCGACACGGGTTCCCCGATAATTGGCCACCGCGTTGACATCGGGTTTGAGGCGCAGTTGTCGCACTTCGAAAAAGACGGGGATACCGTTGAAGTCGTAGGCCGTGACCATCATGTTCGGGGTGTTGCCGGCATCGTTCCAGCCGAAGCGCCCGCCGAAGCTCATGACTTTGGAGGGCATGCCGTTATCGCCGAGCGCCCAGCGAATTAGATCGGTTTCGTGCGGACCCTGGTTGCCGATTCCGCCGTTGCCGGTGTTGTAGTCCCAGTGCCAGTCATAGTGGAATTGCGGGCGGTAGAGTGGCTGGTCCTGGGCCGGGCCGAGCCATAGGTTGTAGTCGCACGTGGAGGGTGGAACCAGCGGCTGGTCGATCCTCCCGATCGACTGGCGATTGCGGTAGCACAGCCCCCGCACCGATTTAACCTTCCCAAGGTGGCCTTCTTCCAGCCATTGGAACATGGGGCGCAACCCGACATCCGAGCGGTTTTGTGATCCGGACTGGACGATCCGGTTGTACTTGTTTGCAGCTTCGACCATTTGGCGGCCTTCCCAGATGGTCTGGCTGACGGGTTTTTCAACATAGACATCCTTGCCCGCCTGACAGGCCCAGATCGCAATCAGCGCGTGCCAATGGTTGCAGGTTTGAATGGAAATTGCATCGATGTTCGGGTTGTCGAGCACGCGCCGCACATCGGTGTAGGTTTCGTATTTGTAGCTGGGATTGAAGTTTTTGGCATGGTTGGCGATCTGCGCCTCGTCGGGGTCGCACAGCGCAACGACGCGTACGCCCGGTATCTTGGAGAACTCTTTGATGCTGACTTTGGCTCTCCGACCCATGCCAATGCTAGCCATGCGGATGTCGTCGTTGGCTCCGCAGATGCTGTTGCTTGTTTTCGGGCGCCATGCCGAGGAGGCATCCTTTGCGCCGGAAACCATCGCGGTGCCGGCGATGCCGGTAGCGCCAATAACGAAATTTCTCCGAGTATGATCGGTCATGTCTGCTCCCTTTCCGGTTGATTCATGATTTGAGGCCGCACGCTGAAAGGTTTGTCAATCAACATGACAAACCAACGCTCATGGTGTATTATTTTATGGCTTTGGTCAAGAGTGGGCCGCTTGTTTCCATCCTCCCCGCAGGGTCATTTTTCAAAACCCTTCAACCGCCTGAATTCAAACCAGAAAAGGGTCGCCCCAGTTTTTGCTGGGAACAGAATGTGCAAAAGAGTTTACTATTAAAAAGTCTAAATATTCTTCATTTGGAGTGGGCTATGCTTTCACAGGTAAATTCAGGGGCGGTGGCGGGGGTCGATGCTTACGCCGTCGAGATCGAAGTCAATGCCGGGCATGGTGAGCCGAAAGTCGTGATTGTTGGCTTGCCCGATGCCGCCGTGAAGGAAAGCTCTGATCGGGTATGGACGGCACTCATCAATTCCGGCTTCCGCCCACCGATGGGGCGCACGACGATTAATCTCGCTCCGGCCGACATGAAAAAGGAGGGGCCGAGCTTCGATCTGCCGATTGCGGTTGGCCTCATTGCCGCGCTCGACGACATCCAGCACGATCTGCTTTCGCGCGTTTGCATCGTCGGTGAGCTCGCTCTCAGCGGCGCGGTGCGTCGGGTGCGTGGGGTGCTTCCGATTGCGATCATGGCGCGCAATGCCGGCATTAAAGCCATCATGGTTCCTGCCGAGAACGCCGAAGAGGCCGCTGTGGTGGATGGCATAAAAGTATTCCCCGTCCGAAACTTGCGCGAAGCCGCCGATTTTTTGAATCAGGATCTCAAACTCGAACCCTACCACCTCGACATTAAATCCGTTTTTGAAGCTCACAGCCGCTACGAAGACGATTTCGCCGATGTGAAGGGGCAGGAGTTTGCAAAACGCGCGCTCGAAGTGGCGATTTCAGGCGGACATAATTGCCTGCTCATAGGCCCGCCCGGAACGGGGAAAAGCATGCTCGCCAAACGGCTGCCCTCCATCCTCCCGGCCATGTCGCTCGACGAAGCGCTGGAAACAACAAAGATCCATAGCATATCCGGCTCGCTCAAATCGCACCAGGCGCTGGTGGCGCGCCGCCCGTTCCATTCGCCGCACCATACCATTTCCGATGCAGGCCTTCTCGGCGGTGGAAGCAACCCGATGCCCGGTGCGGTGAGCCTCGCCCACCATGGCGTACTGTTTCTCGACGAGCTTCCCGAGTTCCAGCGCAGTGTGCTTGAAGTAATGCGCCAGCCGCTCGAAGACGGCGAGGTGACCATTGCCCGTGCGGCCGCCAGCGTCACCTATCCCTGCCGCTTCATGCTCGTCGCCGCCATGAACCCGTGCCCGTGCGGATATCAAACCGATCCCAAGCGCGAATGTCGTTGCTCGCCCACGCAGATCGCACGCTACCGCAGCAAGATTTCCGGCCCGCTACTCGACCGCATCGACATCCACGTTGAAGTTCCCGCCATCTCCTACGAGCAGCTCACGAAACTTGACAAGGGCGAACCTTCGTCCTCCATCCGCGAGCGCGTCGTCCGCGCCCGCGAGATCCAGCAGAAGCGATATGCCAACCAACCCGGCACCCACTGCAACGCCAACATGCGTAGCAAAACGCTTCATCAGGTCTGCCGTATGGAACCCGATGCCGAACAAATCCTCCGCACCGCAATGAGCGATCTCAACTTCAGCGCCCGCGCGTACGATCGAATTTTAAAAGTTGCCCGCACCATCGCCGACCTCGCCACCGCCAAAACTATCCAATCCCACCACATTTCCGAGTCCATTCAATACCGAACGCTCGATCGGCAGTTGTGGGTGTAAGGGGGGTCAGGGGTGGGGTCAGACCTCTTTTTTAATCATTTCTCGAAGGGAAACGATCTTTGTTTCCGTGGATCGCCCAACGAACTGCATGTGCCTCGATAAGTTTGAGGACCTTCCCATGTGAAGATGCTCGCAGATCCAATCGTTGCGTACACTTCAGGAAAGGTGTCAGGAAAGGTGGGAAAGGTGTCAGTGTAGACATCTGAACATTTTCTCCAGTTTCCTTTTCCCTT
>JAOZKS010000325.1 GCA_029935255.1 Pontiella sp. | reverse complement strand
CCTTTTCATTTGAGTAGTTTTAGCGCCGCTTCATATACGGATTCCGGAGGGATCGATTCCAGTGCGTTGCAGGCTTCTTCCGAGTTCCGGGCAATATCACGATTCTGAATATAACTGCTTTTTACCACAATGCATTGATCGGAAAGCGGGCCGGTTTTTTCCGGATCGGTCATTCCATATATGCCGACTACGGGCGTTCCAACCGCCGCGGCAAGATGCATTCCTCCACTATCGTTCGCAATCGCGAGTGAGCTGCGTTGGAGTAAGGCGGCCCATTCCTGCAGGCCGGTTTTCCCGGCAACACTCGCTGCTTGTTCTCCCATTCTTCCGGCAAGTTCTTCGCAGGCGGGAGCATCGGCGGCCCCTCCCGCGAATACGATGGAAAAATTGGTTTCGGCGATTAGACGCTGTGCAAGGGTTTCAAAGTGGGCAATGGGCCACTTTTTAGAAGCGCCGCGTGCCGCGCCGGGCATGAGCACGATGTAGCTGCCACAGTCGGGAAGCTTCTTTTCCAAGGATTGAAAGGTTGTTTCCGGGATATCAAGCCGAGGGGGGGCGTGTGGCTTATCTGCATGCAATGGAGCGAGAATGGGATAGTATTCATTTGATTGATGCCCGCTCGACAAGGGGATGGTTTGGGAGAGCATCAGCGTTCGAAGCTCGCCTCGCAACCCAATCCGCCGAGGGATTCCCGCCATGGCCGGAAGAAATGCGGAGCGAAAGGAGTTGGGTAGAATGCAGGCTTTGCCAAACTTTCCCGCGCGAAGTTTCGCAATGGTCGGAAGCGTCTTGTCCAGACCGTATATTTCGTCGGGAACGGCATGCATTTCCCATAGCGGTTTCAGGTAGGGTTTCACTAGCAGCACAATGTGTGCTTCCGGGTTTTCATCGCGACAGGCCTGGAGGGCGGGCATGCTCATAATCGCATCCCCGATCCAATTCAGACCGATCACGAGTATCCGATCCGGTTTCATGCAGCCCTGTGGTTCTTGAAGCAAATCCGGGAAATCCAGTCCATGAATTCATCTTCTCCGCTGAGCATTTCGATTTCAACGCGCATGAACATGATGGGGATGTCGCACCGCTCAACGAACGGAAAGCGAACCGCATCCTTTTCGGTGGTCAAAATGGCATCCACGCCATGTTCAAGACTCCGGTTGATGGTATTGATGATTTCCTGCTGCGTGAAACGGTGATGGTCTGTAAAGCGGCGGGTGTAGACGATTTCCGCACCAAAAGCACGCAGGGCGTTTTCAAAGCTTTCCGGTACGGCGATGCCGGAGACCGCCGCAATTTTCATTCCCTTCAGGGTGTCGAGTTCATAGGTCTTGGTGCCAAAGACATCCTTAAGATATTTGGCGGCATGACGGCATTCCGAAATTTCGGCGTGCGGATTCATCCGCCGCAGTTTTTCCTTTAGCTCCTGATCCCCTTCGGCCCCGCACTTGGTGATGAAGATAAAGCCTGCGCGTTTAATGTTCCGCATGGGTTCCCGGAGTAGACCGCGCGGAAGAAGATGGCCTCCACCAAATGGATTGGTCCGATCAACCAAGGCAATATCAAGGCGGTGGCCGAGTTTCAGATATTGGAATCCATCGTCGAGGATTAATGTGTCGCAACCGAGTTCCTTGATCGCATATTTCCCGGCCTTGACGCGATCCTTGTCGACCACCACGGCGACTTCCGGAAGGTTGGTGGCGAGCATGTAGGGTTCGTCACCCGCCGTGTAGGAATCGAGCAACAGGCGTTTTCCGTCGGACACTACGCGCGGCGGGGTTTCAATCTTTCCGGTCGTAATGCGC
Source organism: Pontiella sp. (assembly GCA_029935255.1). Classification (GTDB taxonomy): domain Bacteria; phylum Verrucomicrobiota; class Kiritimatiellia; order Kiritimatiellales; family Pontiellaceae; genus Pontiella. The sequence goes on along the minus strand of JAOZKS010000325.1, from coordinate 1,525 downwards.
TGGGTCATTTTTTGAAGGAAGGGCAATTCCTTGCTTTTATATCCGCGACTCAGGATGGCTACCTTTCGGCCTTGCTGCTGAAGGTTTCGGGCAAAGACTTCCACCACCGGCGTTTTACCCGTTCCGCCCACGGTAAGGTTACCCACGCTGATGACCTGGCAACCCAGCGTGTTGGGGCGAATGATGCGGTGGCGGTATAGCCACAATCGCACCTGTACGATGAGGGTGAAGAGCCATGAAAGTGCATGCAGTATACTGCGCAGGATCGCTGCGCGTTTCCCTTTCTGCCGCCCCTCGATCACCGCGAGGAGATACGTTTCCAGTTGTTCGGCTTTCTGTTTGCTATCCATGGTTTTTTTGATCGTTAGAAAAGAGTTAGCGGAACTATACGCCACAATACCCATTCTTCAAGAAGCGACTGCACGGCATAAAAAAGCACCCTGCGCGAACAGAGTGCTTTCGAACCGGCATGCGTTTCTTTTACAGATTAAGCGCGCGGCGCAGCACGTCAACCTTGTCGGTTTTTTCCCAGGGAAACTGCGGCCGACCAAAGTGTCCGTAGGCCGCAGAGTCGCGATAGTTCCATCCCTTCGGCGTGAGCAGTTCGAGATCGCGGATCAACGCACTCGGACGGAAGTCAAAGATTTCGCCGGATTTAAGTACTTCTTCGACCAAATGGTCATCGACCTTTCCCGTGCCATACGTATCGACATTGATGCTCAGTGGTTTGGGAACGCCGATGGCATAGGCCACCTGGATCTCGCACTTTTCGGCCAGTCCGGCCGCGACAATGTTCTTGGCCGCGTAACGGGAATAGTATGCCGCCGAGCGATCAACCTTCGAGGGGTCTTTGCCGGAGAATGCGCCGCCACCATGGCTCCCGACTCCTCCGTAGGTGTCGACAATGATTTTGCGTCCCGTCAGTCCGGCATCGCCGTGCGGTCCGCCAATGACAAATTTACCGGTCGGGTTGATGTAGTATTCCGTGTCGGCGGTGAGCAAGCCGGTGGGTGCGAGCACATCTTTGCAGACCTTGATGAGATCTTCACGAATTTGATCCAGCGACACATCATCGGTTTGATGTGAAATCACAACCGTCTGAATGGACACCGGCTTCCCATCGACATGCTGAATAGAGACCTGCGACTTGGAGTCGGGGCGGAGATAGGAAAGGGTTCCGGCTTTGCGAATCTTCTGCAGTTCATCGAGCAGGCGGTGGCTGTAGGCAATCGGCGCAGGCATGAGTTCTTCCGTGGCATTGCTGGCATAGCCAAACATCATACCCTGATCTCCCGCTCCCTGCTCGGAGAAAAGACCTTCACCCACCGTTACGCCTTGCGAAATATCGGGCGACTGCCCGTGCAGGCGATTGATGTATTCAAAGGTTTCTGAACAAAACTCAAGTTCTTCGCGGTCGTATCCAATATCGCGAACCACGCCGCGAACAATGGATTCCACATCGATATCGTTCCAGCCTCCACAGGTGATTTCGCCGGCATTAACCACCAGATTCGTCGTGGTCAGG
>JAOZKS010000324.1 GCA_029935255.1 Pontiella sp. | reverse complement strand
GCCTGTCCAAAATGATGCAGTGACTCCGCATACTCAATATAGATTAGAAGGTTTTGCTGGGATTATCTCGTAAAGATAAAGGTCCAATTCATTGATTTAGTGCCCTGTGGATTAATGTGAAAAGTTGTGTAAGTGGGTGAGAGGAATAGATAATGAAGAATATGCTAAGTGTATTAGTGGGTCTCGCTGGACTGGTTTCGACCGTTTCTGCGGTTGAAATAATAAATACAGATTTTACGATAGGAGGTGGTTATTCGGATAATACCGACCTTGCGGGTCAGCTCTCTTGGAAAGCGGCTTCGACTAGCGGTTCTGAAGCTTTTCAGGTGAATGGAGCCACCGGGGTCGGGTATGCCGATACCGCAGCCTTTTCCAACAGCTTTGATACGACGCTGGGGAACGGGGTTTATTTTGATGCCTCCATCTTGAATGAAGTTGCCGGTGAATGGCGTGGATCCATGGATCTTACGCTTTCCATCGATCCAGTTCCCGGGTGGACGAGAACGAATACCACGGACATTTATGAAGGCACCAATTATGTCGAAACGATAACCAACAGCTATGATATCGCGGGTACTGGCTACAATGACTGGTTTCAATTTGGCCTGATGACGCCAGATAATACCAATAATGCCATTGATTGGAACAGTGCCGCTAGTCAGTCGGTTCTTCCTTTTTTAGTGAAAGGAAAAGGCGGCAACGGGACGGTGAATGTCACATTTGACAACAACTCTACGCTCTTTTTTACAATAAATTATAGAGATCTTGGATGGGATCCTAGTTGGTCGAATGCATCAAACACCAACGGACCGGATTTTGAAACCGATCCGCTGACCTTTAACTGGGTGATTCGTAAAGCGTCCGACGATGTGTATATCGGTAAAATTGAAGTCATTAATGACGGGGTTTATACCAATGAGAGTGACTGGTTGGTCAGCTCTTCGGTCAATACGTTCAAGACCTCCGAATTCACCATGTTTGGCATGAGCCATGATGCGAATGCCGATTGGGGGACCTATAACGGGACGACTGGTGTAACGAACAATGGCGTACAGATCACGCTTGATTCGCTCTATTTGGAAAAGTTGGAAGATCTTCCGCCTGCCACCGTAATGCCCCCTGAAAATCTTGAAGCGGCGACGTCTGACGGTACGGTTGTTTTGACCTGGGACGAAGCCCTGGAATCCTCGGGTTACCTTGTTAAACGCTACTCGGATTATGAAGGGGGATCGGAAGTTCTATCGACCAATGTAGGCAGCGCCCTCGAATTCCCGGAGACCGGTCTTGATAACGGAACGACCTATTTCTATACCGTCACATCGGATTACGGCGGACTGGGCATGCTAGAGACCGACCCGCGCCTGGCGGCTAGACCGCTTGCGAATGGGCCGCTCTCGCAGTGGGGACCCAGCCCGGACATCAATGCCAGCGGTTTCCCTAGACCCACGCTCACGAGCACGTTTGAAACAAACCTGACCGATAATAGCACGGTCGAGACCTTCCATGGTTCGCATGGAAGCGAAGACTATGTGATGTGGACTGCGGGAACTGGAAGCTACAACACCAATCTTGAAACCGGTGGCGCTCCTCCTTTGCACGGGATGGTTCAGACCTATACCAAGCCCGGTCTGGCCACGTTTTATTTATCGAATATGTATATCAAAGGAGATGCAGGCGGCGACTACATTCGGCTTCGCGGGAACAATGCAAATGGCTATGCCAGTGTACTCCTCTGGATCGAAAACTTCGCCGCGTTTGATATGACCGATGGAAGCGCCTATCAGTTTGAACTGGTCAACACTTCGATGGCTAGAGGCACGGCAGACGCAGCTGCGCATAAGATTCGTGCGGCGGTCCGCAATGGGACGCAGTGGTATGTCAGCGAAACCGCAATCGCTGCAGTCGGCACACTTGAGATCGCTGACATGGTGACCCAAAACTGGGCCACATTCACTCCGCCAGTGCTGGGTGCAACCAACATGGTGACCCACGATAATAATTTCACCTCGCGTTTGTTGGGTAACGTCACGGCGTTCGGTTTCTTCCATGATGCATTTAAAAACTCTCATACGGTGAGTTTTAAAGTGGTGGTCGGTCAGGCCGCCACGCCGCTGCAGCAATGGACGGATGGGTTTAACATCTACAATGAGGATGCCGCTGCGGGATTTGACTATGACAACGACGGCCTCGACAATGTCTACGAGTGGGGCCTGTTCGGTGACCCAACGGATTCCGGCAACACGGGACTTTCTCCGGAAGCGGTTCAGTTGGATGCAACGGGAAGCAACCTCATCTATATTTATCCTCGCTTGGTTGATCCTGATAACCGTCCTCAGTATTTCCTTGAGGAAATCGGAAATCTGACCTTTGGCCCATGGACCAACGAAGAGGGCACGTATGATATCAGTGCCGGTGGCGATTATCCGGGCAGTCTCGGAGAAGCGGAAGCGGTAACCAATTCGATTCCCACCAATCTGGATGCCAAGTTTATCCAGCTGCAGATCACGGAATAAATCGTTATCGATTCATTCTGGAGTTTTATGAGGAGCTTCGGGCTGGAAGTTAAGTGCCATTTATTAGCAGGGGGGCAGTGAGGTGCTTCTCCCCGGTTAATTAGGGTTAAGAAAAACGACAGGATAAAAAAGAAGGTAAAATGAAAATAGTAAAAATTACGAGTGTGAGTGTAGCCATTTTGCTGGTTGGTACAGTCAGTACATTTGCAACACTGATTGACTTTAACAGTGGTGCGCTGAGCGATAACTTCACCAGTCCTGATACGGACAATTCGGCCATCGTGGCGGGTGAGGGACTCAGCGGCTCGGGTGCTGTGGATACCTCTAACAACGGCCAGGTTCATGTCTACAAAGCCAGCACGTATGATCTCGCCGGGGGAGCGGTTACGGTTTCAATGTATGTGCGGTATGGAAGCTTTCTGCTGAATGGCAATCCGGTTACAACCGCCGCGCAACCTCTATGGATCGGCCTGACGACAGATGCTACGGATAGCTATGCCTCTGAAGCTGGGGGAACGGACTCTCGTGATGAAGTGAATGTGGTTATTGAAGGAACAGGTGATGCCAACACCTTCTACCTTGCAATTCGGGATGGGAATCCCATTAGGGGTCAAAGTGCAAACGTGGTTCTGACATCTGGAAACTGGTACTACATGACGATGACAACCACGAAAGTCGATGCCAACAAAGTGAGTGTAACTGCTGGGTTGTTTAATTCGGATACGGATGGGGTACTCGGGACTCAAGTGGCCTTTTCGAGCACAAGTTTTGCGACGGCAAGTGCCTCTGACACGACCCTTTCGGCCTTTTTCGGTGGAAGT
>JAOZKS010000323.1 GCA_029935255.1 Pontiella sp. | reverse complement strand
TGGGCATCTTTATTTTCAAAGGAGCCAACGGCGCGTTTCGATTGAGCCTTGTTTATAAAATCTACGAAGGCACGAAATCATCCGTCAGCCCCTACCGCCGCTTCACCTACTTCGTCCAGCCCGACTCCACCGGAAATACCACCTTTAAGCGGCAGGTTGGACGCTGCCCCTTCGACTCCGTCGAGGCGGTCAAAGAGGCATTTTCGATTGAAGCCGTTTCCAAAGAATTCTATCGCGAACTCTCCAACTGGTATTTCTGGGCACTCAAACACATCCGCTTCCCGTCGCAAAACGACCTTCCCGAAGCGGAGCGCAATCCAACCTGCACCATTCGCATGATCACCCGCCTTATCTTCGTCTGGTTCATGAAACAGATGAACCTGATTCCCGATGAATTTTTTGATCGGGGAAAACTGGAGGAAATGCTCAAAACGCTCGAACCCGAAGAAAGCACCTATTATAAAGCCATTCTTCAGAACCTCTTTTTCGCTACGCTCAACACCGAGATGGCCAATAAGAAATATCCACGTCGGTTTCGCACCAGCAAGGACAAAGGGCGGGATGGAAGCTACGGAATCCATTCCGTCTATCGCTATAAAGAAATGTTTTGTGATTCCGACGCGATGCTCGACCTTTTTAAAACCGTTCCGTTTCTCAACGGCGGGCTTTTCGAATGTCTCGACGACACCGAGAAAAAGCGGCGCATCGACGGCTTTTCCGACCGCCCCGACAACGAACTCCATGTCCCCAACTTCTTGTTCTTCGGCGGGGAACACGTTGAAGACCTCAGCGAATCCTATGGCGACAAAAAACACAAAAAGGAAAAGGTCAGCGGGCTGCTCGATATTCTTTTACGCTACAACTTCACCGTCATCGAAAACACCCCGCACGAATCGGAAGTCGCCCTCGACCCCGAACTGCTCGGCATGGTCTTCGAAAACCTGCTCGCCTCCTACAATCCCGAAACACAAACCACCGCCCGAAAACAGACCGGCTCCTTCTACACTCCGCGCGAAATCGTCAACTACATGGTCGACGAATCACTCATCGCGTACCTTAAGGGGAAATTAAAACCGCGAATGGACGCGAATGAACGCGAATTAGAATCTGTAGCCGCGATCCATGATCGCGGATCGAGGTCTCGGACCTCGGCTACAGAAGAAGAAGGTTCCGTGTCTTCAGTGTGTTCCGTGGTTAAAAATAATCTCCGAAGTCTTTTGTCATACGACTCCGAAGGCAACCCCTTCAACGAATCTGAAACCGAACGACTGATCGATGCGGTGGACACCTGCAAAATCCTCGACCCTGCCTGCGGTTCCGGTGCATTCCCCATGGGCGTGCTTCATAAGCTGGTACTCATTCTTTCCAAGCTCGACCCCGGCAACGAGCAGTGGCTTCAACGGCAAATTGAAAAACTCGACGACGTAACCATGCGAGACGAACTGGAGCGCAACTTCCGCGAAAATGCCGAGGATTACGGACGCAAACTCTGCCTCATCGAAAACTGCATCTATGGCGTAGACATCCAGCCCATCGCCTGCCAGATCAGCAAGCTTCGTTTCTTCATCTCCCTGCTCTGTGATCAAACCGTTAACGAGAAACGCCCCAATCTCGGCATCCGACCACTTCCAAACCTTGAAACCAAATTCGTTGCCGCCAACACGCTCATCGGCATCGACATGCCGGGTGACTGGACAAATGACGAAGTGATCACCCGCCTCGAAAAGGATTTGAAAGTGATCCGGCACAAGCATTTTTCAGCTCGCACAATGGAAACCAAACGTAAGCATCGCGAACATGATCAGGCCAAACGGGAGGAGATGAAAAAGCATCTTGTCTCCATTGCAACCACCCCGGATGAAGAAAAAATAAGCCGTTATTTGGAGCAAATCGAAAAACTTAAAATAGAGTGCAAAAAACATCGTGGTGAAAAGTGGGTGGAAGAGGTGCCCGAACAACCCTTGGAGCTTTTCGGTGACAACGCACCAAAGCAGGAGGTGCTTTTCCGTGTTGATATCAATGCAAGGAAGCGCGGAGAGATCGACAGCCAAATTAGAGCGAGCGAGCGAGCCATTGAAGCCGAACATGCCAAGGCTGAAAACACCGGTTTTGAGGCCGAAGCCCAAAAGCTAGCTCACTGGAACCCCTACGACCAAAACGCATCCTCCCCCTTCTTCGATTCCGAATGGATGTTCGACCTTTCCGGCTTCGATATCGTCATCGGAAATCCGCCCTACATCAGGATTCAGACATTAAAGAAGACCAACCCCGATTTGTTGGCCTATCTAAAAAACCTGTATTCTTCGGCTAAAAAGGGTAGTTGTGACATCTATGTTGTTTTTGTTGAGCGAGGAATGGATCTTTTACGCAAGGATGGCAATCTCGCCTATATTTTGCCTCATAAATTTTTCAATGCGGATTATGGTGAGCCTTTACGAAAAATCATTGCCGACGGCCAGCACTTAAGACATATCGTTCATTTTGGAGATCAGCAAATATTCCCCGGCGCAACCAACTATGTGTGCCTGCTGTTTTGTTCGCAGCTTGCTGAGGACTCAATTCGCTTTGCTAAGGTAGACGACTTGGCGGCATGGTTGACTGATAGTGCGGCAACAACGGGAGTCATACCGGCGGAACGCGCCATAAGCCCTGTTTGGAATTTTGTTGTAGGGGCTGAAGCATCGCTGTTTAACAGGCTTTCCGATATGCCGACCAAGCTTGGTGGCGTTGCCCGAATATTTGTCGGGGTTCAAACGAGTGCTGACGATGTGTTCATCATGAATTTCATTTCTAAAGATGCAACCTCGATTACCTTGAGGTCTAAAGCTTTGGATGAAACGTGGACTTTTGAAAAAGAACTACTGAAGTCAATCATTAGTGGAACTGATGTTCGCCCTTGGACTCCTTTGCCCGCCCGGCAGTTTGTCTTATTTCCCTATCAGATATTGAATGGAAAGGCTGAACTCATTCCTTTTTCAGATATTCAAGAAAAATGGCCGATGACAGCAAAATACTTAAAAGCAAACAAGGAACGACTGGCCGCTCGGGAGAACGGTAAGTTCGATGATGAGTATTGGAATAGGTTTGGCAGAAACCAAAATATCGCCATTCAACATTATCAAAAGATATGTGTGCCCCGGCTCGTTGATCACTTGCAAGCATCACCAGACTTTGAAGGTTCTCACATTCTGGATAATGTAGATGTTGGGGGAGTTATCTACTCCGATTCAGACAATCCTCACAGCTTAGATTATTTATTGGCGCTGTTAAATTCTCGCCTGCTTCGCTGGTATTTCCCAATGATTAGCGCTCCATTTCGGGGCGGTTTCTTTTCCGT
>JAOZKS010000322.1 GCA_029935255.1 Pontiella sp. | reverse complement strand
CCGCCAGTGGATCCGCCACCGCACCGCGCGCCTCAACGAAATCTCCGGGCGCTACTCCGTCATGAAAAACGAGTTCTACATCCCGCCGCGCGACAAAATCAGCTTCCAGAGCACCGACAACAAACAAGGCCGCAACCCCGAAGACGTTCCGCCCGAACTTCAGGACAAAGTCATCGAACTGCTCAAGCAAGATCAAGAAAACATCTACGCCAACTATGAAACCATGATCGACGACAACGTCGCACGCGAGCTCGCCCGCATCAACCTGCCCCTCTCCACCTACACCGAATGGTACTGGCAGATGGACCTCAAAAACATGTTCCACTTCCTCCGTCTGCGCATGGACAGCCACGCACAATGGGAAATTCAGGAATACGGCCGCGCCATGGCTCAGGTCGTCAAAGCCGTCTGTCCGCTCGCCTACGACTCATTCGAACGGCACATGGTCGACGGCGTGCACTTTTCCGGCGATGAAAAAGAAGCCATTAAAAAGGTGCTCGCTGGCGAAGCCAACCCCCTCAAAGGCCGCCGCCTCGAAGAGTTCGAAAACAAACTCAAGTAGAATTTAATTCCGACTCCATCTTCTGAAACCCGCATTCAGCAGCCTACTGACCCGAAGCGGGTCGGGCGGGAGGATCAGGAACAGGCTTTTCATCGCCGGTGCGGCGTGCGACATTGACCCCCGTGATTTCCGGCACGGATCCTCCCGCACGAACGACCAACACCCAGTCGCCCAGCCTAAGATCCAGCGCCCTCAGATGCGCTCGGCTATGCAGGCTCGCTCGACGAATCGTAGCTCCCTTCAGTTCCACCGGTTCAAAGCAGGCCACCGGAGTCAACCGACCGGTTTCGCCGCGCTTCCACTCTACCGAAATAAGCCGAGTCTCTACCGGGGCTTCTTTGTATTTCCGCGCCAGTGCCCCACGTGGATGATGCGCCGTTGCCCCTAGAGAGGCATAGGCTGCGCGATCATCGAGCCGGATCACAATGCCATCGCTCTCAAAAAGAAAACTACCGCGTTGCCGGTTCAGGTCGGCAATCGCAGAAACCACTTCGGCAGACTGCACCGCTCGGCTTTCAACGGTTTCCAAACCAGACCTCCGAACCCGTGCCAGCGCTTCAGTGTGCGTTGCGGGCATGGCTCTGCCCGCCAGCAACTCGAACACCCGAAATTCAAGATTCCGGCGGGAAATCTCACCGAAGTCCAGCAACCTCAGCGTTCCAACCGCCGTACTACGCGGACTCTTGAGCAATGGTTCTCCCTGCCGGGCACGCCGCACATTGAGCCTATCGAATGCCGCTCGCGACATAAAGAGCTCCCCCCGCACCTCCAGGAAATCCGCGGCAGACTTCAGTTGCGCGGGTACCGCACCAGAAGCCAGAACGGCCGAAGTAACATCGACTCCCGACTTGCCATTGCCCCGCGTAACCGCCTTCACGAGCAATCCCTCCCGGTAACGCAACACGAGGCTCAGCCCATCAATCTTTGGCTCTACACAAAACAACCGTTCCTCACCGCACTCGGAAACGAAGCGCTCCACCTCCGCATCGGCATACGCTTTCTTCAAGCTCAGCACATTGGACGAATGCTCAACCCGCTCGTTTCGCGCGGGGGCTGCGCCGACATGATCAGCCCTCCCTAGTTCCGGGTACTGTGCCAGCAACCGTTCATACTGCGTCCGCAGCCCATCGTAGGCGGCATCGCCCATGATCGGGCTTCCGGCGTTGTGGTAGGCCTCATCCGCTTGATTGAGAACCGCCCGCAGATACCCCGCCTGCTCCCGTACAGAAGAGGGCGCCGCAAGGCTGGAAAAGTGAAACAAAACAACCAGCATCAAAACTAACCGCATGGAATGCTCCTTATTTAAAGGAGGACAAGTCTAGCCTAAACATTTCAGTCTATAAAGAACTTATTTGAAAAGCATGAAGGGCACATGCCCAGCGGGGTAGAGCTCAAATCATTTTTATTGGCCGCATTGCTTATTCGGGCAACCGTTCCAGATTCCTCGGCGATATCTCCGGGCGAGCTTACTGAACTCTGCGCATTAAATCCGCCTCGGGTATCGGAGGGGCCAAATGCGCCAAATCACTGTTATCATAATTATCTTGCAGTAAAAGCTCTGCCGATCCTGTAGAAGCCCAACACCAATACAGCCAATAATTTTCTCATTTCCGCTCTCCGAAATAGAACCAGTGTAGATTCAGGATCATATTTGTATAGTTTTTTTACCCTAATCGGCCTTCAGCATCCTCCAGCAAAATAGCGGAGGCTCTTTCCGAAGCCTTCCTTATCCCCAGAAGCCGGCGCACTTCTGCGTAGCCTTCGAGCATGGCCCTGCGCTCCGGTGTATCGGCCATCAGTTTGGCGGTTTCTTCCGCCAGCTTTTCCGGTGTGGCATCGAGCTGAATCAATTCCGGACAAACCATGCGATCGGCAACAATATTTACCAGACCAATGTACGCTATTTTGATGACCTTCTTGGCAAACCAATAGGTAAACGTACTGGTTTTATAGACCAGGATATGGGGTGTCCCAATCAGCGCGGTTTCCAGCGTCGCCGTTCCCGAGGTCACCATTGCCACTTCCGCCTGCCGCATCAGTTCGCGCGCATTGCCGCAGATCACGTTCAAACGCGATGGTTTTTCCTGACATCGAGCCATCTGCTCGTTCACCATCTTTTCGATCCGCCCGTTCGGGGTGGCAATCATGAATGAGAGGTCGGGAAACTGCGCTTCGAGTTTTTTTGCGGCTTCCAGCATCGTCGGCAGAATACGCTCAATCTCCTGCCGTCGGCTACCCGGCAACAGCGCAATCAGCCGATCCGACTGCCACGGGAGCGGCTGTACATCGGTGGAAAGAAATTCGTCGATCTGTGCGACGAGCGGATTGCCGACAAAATCAACCTGCAGGCCGGAGCCTTTGAACACCTCCACTTCGAAGGGAAAAATCACCATCAGCCGATCAATGACCTGCGCCATTTTCGGAATACGCTTTTTGTTCCACGCCCAGACTTTCGGGGAGATATAATAGTAAACCTTTACCCCGCGCTTTTTCAGTTCGGCGGCCAACCGCAGATTAAAACCGGGATAGTCCACCAGTAGCGCGGCATCCGGCTTACGGCGATCAACCTCTTCCAGCACTTGTTTGAAGACGGATTTAAAAAAGCGGTAGTGCTTCAACACCTCGACCAAGCCCATCACCGACATCTGGTCCGTGTGCTGCAACAGTTCGACGCCCTCGGCACGCATATCGTCGCCGCCGATGCCCCAGAATATGGTTTCCGGCGAATGCGCCTTGACGGCCTGCACCACCTTCGCGGCATGCAGATCGCCCGACA
>JAOZKS010000321.1 GCA_029935255.1 Pontiella sp. | reverse complement strand
TGCCGAGCTGATCGACGATGCCGCAGTCCTTCATTTTGTTGAAAACATTAAGCCGTGGAACGACAAAAATTATTCCGAACGCGAAGAGTGGCTTCAGTATTACCGGAAATCGGTATTCAAGAATGAGCCGATGAACTATATTGAACGCCCGTCCGCACTGCGCAAGTGGACGGTTAAGATTGTGAGTATGTTGATCGTGAACAAACAGAAGCGCCGGAAGTTTCGGGAGAGGATCTGGGTGAAGTAGCATGTATGCAATGAAAGAAAATCTAGCAGTATTTGCTGGGTATAGTAAGTGTGGGCAGATTGAAGAGTATGTTATCTATTATCTTAAACGCCTAGTTGAAGTTGCTGATATAATTGTAGTTTTTGATAATGAACTTGATGTAAGTGAGCGGAAGAAGATTGAGGCACTCTCCCTTCATGTTATTGGGGTTCGGCATGGCGAATATGATTTTGGATCATATAAGTTGGGTTTTCGATGGGCACGCACCAACAGCCTGTTGAAGACGTATAAAAAATTAATTATGTGCAATGATTCGTGTTTTGGACCTTTCTATCCCCTGCAGCCGCTGATTGACAGATATCAGGCAGATCCTTCCGTTGATTTCTTTGGTGCGTATAAAATAACAAGAACAAGCGGTATGATAAAACCTCATCTGCAGGGATATTTTTTATGTTTTAAGCAACATGTTTTTATGAGTGATAAATTTGGCGAGTTTATCGACTCCGTGCAGAAAGAGAGTCAAAAGGAGCATGTTGTGCACAAATATGAAGTTGGGCTTTCCGACTGTTTACATGCTCAAGGATTTCGGTCTGATGCAATGTTTTCAGGACGAAAATATTTGGCGGGAAGCAATCAGGCCCTGTTGTTGGTGAAACGAGGATTCCCGTTTCTTAAAAAATCTCTTTTTTCTCCCCATGAGGGTGTGGAGTGCCGGAAACTTCTTTTTTACAGGCAGTATCTTAAGCGACTTAGGTTAAGCGAAGAGGCAGATATTATATCACGGGTTTTGACTAAAAATTTTGGCGAAAGTATTATCCGCAGTTATCTGTTTAAGATTTGGTTTGCTCGAACATTTTTTCGACCAATTTATCAAAAAAAAGTAACGAGTGATGGGCGGATACGAGTGAAGATATGCCGGATTCCCCTTCCCTCTATCAGAAAGGGCGGAACCTCATAGGGTGCAAGGTTAGTCGAGCATCGTTTTGTCTATGCATGCTCGTTTATCATCTGCTTGGAAATTTCTAATGCGCGTTCAATAGTTGTGTCCATATCAAGATATCGATATTCTCCGAGCCTACCTCCAAAGAAAACATTTTTCTGATGGGGGGGTTCTTCGCTGTATTGTTCAAGCAAGTTGGTGTTTCTCTGTGTGTTGACGGGATAATATGGTTCATCTGATTGTTTGGCGATTCGCGAAAACTCCTTAAACAATACGGTTGAGTCAGTTTGGGGTCGTTCTGGGTGATAATGTTTGAACTCATGGATTCGTGTATAAGGAATGGAATCATCGGCATAATTCATTACGCTGCATCCCTGATAGTCTGGGATGAAATGCACTCGCCGGTCAAAGTCAATAGTTCTCCAATCTAGGTGGCCGTATTTGAAGTTGAAAAAACGATCGATTGGCCCAGTATACACTGTCGGAATATCCCCTAATGCATTTTTGATATCGAAGTAATCTGTGTTCAGTCGAACTTCGATATTTTGATGATCCAGCATTCGTTCAAAGAGTTTTCCATATCCATTAAGGGGGATGCCTTCGTGTTTGTCATTGAAGTATCGGTTGTTGTAGTTATGCCGAACGGGAAGACGTGTGATGATGTCAGGCGATAATTCCGTTGGGTCCTTTTCCCATTGTTTAATTGTGTAACCTTTAATGAATGCTTCATAGAGAGGGCGACCGATGAGAGTAATCGCCTTTTCTTCCAGGTTTCTTGGCGAATGAATTTTCTCTTTGGCGATTTCTTTGGCGATAAAGGCGGGTATCTCGTGCGGGGCTAGGTTGGTATTGTAGAAGGTATTGATGGTATTAAGGTTTATCGGCATAGAGTAGGGTCGGCTCTGATAGGTCGTCCATACTGTGTGCCGGTAGTCATTGAATTCAGTAAACCGATTAATGTATTCCCACGTCATCTCATTTGAAGTATGAAAAATATGGGAACCGTATTTGTGAATTTCTATGCCGGTTTCTGTATCAATTTCGGAGTATGAGTTTCCTCCGATATGGGAGCGTTTTTCTATAACGGCAACTTTTCGCCCGGCTTCCGCCAGCTGTTGTGCAACCGTGGTTCCGAAAAAGCCTGTTCCAATGATGATTATTTCTGCCGTCATGAATTTCCCTTTATAGCCCTGCTTTTAGAGCGTCAACAGCAGTGCTAGTGCAAGGAGGATGATTAGCAATGCTTCAAAACCGGCAAACCATTTCCAGAAGAGCTGTTGTTTTTTGGTTTTTCTAATTGTCTTGGATATTGCGGTGATATTCAGCGTGGTGGGCTGGATGTGATGTGCAAAAAGAACCGGTTCATTGTCAATGCAGAATTTATAGCCGTGTGCTCTCTGGACGCGAAGCTCGATAGGGTAATGGTTGTGTGTGTGGATTTCATCATTTAACAGTTTGACGTTGAACGCTTTTTGAATGAGATAGGAAAGTAGCCATTGTTGTTTTGCATAATGTTCAAAAAGTTTAGATACCTGTTCCCAATCTCTTACATATTTCTGGTAGAGAGCCTGATATGTAGATTTTTTTGCGATAACTACCCCTGTGTTGAACACAGATAGGCGATCTGCATCGGGAAAGGCCGCGAGGATGGTTGTATCATCAGTGAGAGGAGTCAGGTTCTGGCCTTCCTCAATAAGAGTCTGGTCTGGAGATTTGTTATAACTTACTCCTATGTCATTGTTTGAAAAATCCAGTAGGTAAGTCAGTTCATCTATGGAAAATGGTCGCTGAACCTCAATGTCCGCATCGGTAAATATGATGATATCGTCATCGCTCACAACGTCTAATGCTGCAAGGAATCCTCCATGCTGCATGCATGTGTTCGGATTCTTTGCTTTTACGAGATCCGGGTCGAGATGAATAAACTTTACCTTCGGATATTTGGCAGTGATTTCGGAGGAGACGGTGAAGCCCAGAGTGATAATGATGTTATTGACATTGCTGTTAGTGTTCATTGTTTCTATGAATCTAATCGCATTAGGGAAATAAGGTTCATTTACGCCGGTTACCAAAAAGATCTCTTTGTCAGCAGTGGTTGTCATGTTCAGTTCGCCTCCTTTGGGTACAAATTAGCTTCTGGATGAGCTACTCTTTATTATGTAAATTGGTCGGGTTTTAACTTCT
>JAOZKS010000320.1 GCA_029935255.1 Pontiella sp. | reverse complement strand
TCGGTTCTTTATGCCAGCGTTACCCAAAGTGACATTAGATAAAAACACCATGGGGTTACCCCCTGTCATAAAGTAGAGTTACGCGCACGTTAATCCTTATGAAGACTATCAGCAAGGCACATCCCCAGATAAGACACACGGATTTCCTTAGTATTATTTACTAAACCCTCCCAGATTTCCGTGAAAACTTTCGCCCAGCGGCGCAGTCCAAAACCCCAAAAGAGCAACCCCCACCACCTTGCCTCTTTCATTGTTTAGTTTTATTTTGCACACTAAAATAGTGCATCTCTGAAAACTCCCGCCTTTTTCGACCTTTACCGCTCGGATAAAATTTCGCCCCTTGGGAGGCAGAGAGGGTAATCCCTTCTCCTTCACGAATGCTTGCCCAAAACAGGGGGCACATTGGGGAGACCCCGACCCCTTTCGGCAGGGTTGAAAGTTCATCCAGCCAGCAAGGAAGCCGCAAGGAAACCTCCTCTGCACCCTCTAACAGCACGCCCATAAACCAAAGCGCAAACCCATCGGTCATAGTCTGTGCGACCCGTGCGCCTGCACAGCTCATGAAGGGCAGGGGAGTACCTTGCTTTTGCAGGGAAATACATCCCGGATGTATTACAGATGTACTATTCGGGATTCAACAGTAGCTACAGCACCGGACAGCGCCGGACAGCGCCGGACAGGAAGGATTGAGGAAGTCGCACATAAACCCTGCAAACAAAGGGTTTTATTGGGGAAAGAGTGGAGCCAATGATCCGAGTCGAACGGACGACCTATTCATTACGAGTGAATTGCTCTACCAACTGAGCTACATTGGCCACTTGAATGAGTGGATGTGTTTACGAAAATACGTCCCCGGGGTCAACCTGCTTTTAGAGGTATTCTGATGCTTGGCTAGAGCTCGGAAAGGGAGTTTAGGTGCATGCTGAGATCCTGCCAGAGGGTTTGGGTGGCGAACTCTTCGTATTCGCCGTCGCGGTCGGCCATGTTCAGGACGGTGAGCACGCCGGAGCCTTCGATCTGAAAGGCTTCCATCCGAAAGTCGCGAAGAAGCCGTCCGGAGGCCAGTTTGATATGGCCGCTCTTCACAAGGGTCTGCACGACTTTGCGGTCGATGAACATGCCTGATTTCACACTCAGATCTGTATCGGAAAGATAGGCTAGCTCGCGGTTCTTTTCGTCGTGCCATACCACTTTGGCGCGCTTGAGTTGAAGCAGGGTTTTTTCGTTGATGACGTAGGGTGGAAATTTGGGGAGGGTGTTGTCGATTTGGGTTTGTACCGGATTTAGTCCGAGTACGGCCCCGAGCTTGCTGCCGAGGCTGTGCAGAACGAGCGGCTCCCAATTCCCCGAGTCCGGAACCCGCTGGAATTTTACTTGGAGCTCCCGGATATCGAGCTGCTTGACCAAGGGTGTTTTCTTGGAGAGGAACGAAAAGAAGTTGAACTTGATCCGTACGTCGCGCATTTGCACGCCGTAGAAATCGAGCCCTTTCAGATGCAATCGAAGCAGCGGGGTCGTACCGCAACGTTCAAGAGCTACGGGCAACCGTGTTCCGTTCGAAATTTTATCGGCAACCGCGCTACGCGCGCCATCGGTTCGAGAAATAATATGAATGCCAACGTATAGAATGAGGGCAATGAGAAGCCCAGCCCAAAGGTTCCGTTTCAGGCGGCGCCTTTTACTCCCCTTTTTTGCGGTTTGTTTTTTCTTAGCCATCGGCCAGTTCCTTGGAGCGCGCGGCGCAGGCCTGCATGGCCGAAATTATGGATTCCCCCACCCCGCGATCGATCATGGTGTTGATGGCGGCGGCGGTGGTGCCTCCTTTGGAGGTGACTTTTTTACGTAGCGCATCGGCCTCTTCGCCGGATTCTTTCATGAGCTCGGCGGCGCCCATCACCGTGGCCAGAGCGAGCTCGCGCGCGACCCCTTTTTCCAACCCCATCTGATCGGCTGCCGCCAGCATGTTTTCGAGCAGATAAAACACATAGGCGGGGCCACTGCCGCTCACGGCGGTGACGGCGTGAAGCTCTTCTTCCTCGACCCGCACGGCCAGGCCCACAGCGTTCATTAGTTTTTCAGCAAGGTGTAGGTCGGCCTCGGTGGCCAGTTCGCCCGCCGCAATTCCGGCCGCACCCCGACCAATCAAGGCCGGCGTGTTGGGCATCACCCGTACGATGCGGATGGGCTTGCCGCCCGCAATCGTTTCCGAGGGAATGCCCGCCATCACGCTGACCACGAGTGCATTGGGGTTGATTGCATGGGCGATTTCCGGCCAGACCATCGGAAAGATCTGGGGCTTGACCGCGAGTACGATCACATCGGCTTCAGCAACCGCAGACGGGTTATCCAACGATGTTCCAACGCCATACTTTTCAGAAAGATCGGCCAGGCGCTCTTCGGAAATATCCGTTACACAAACGTCGCTGGCCGCAACGACCTGTTGTTTAATAATTCCCGCAAAAATGGCCTCTGCCATGTTGCCTGCACCAATAAATGTTATTTTCATAATCTGTACTCCGTAAAATTATTCTGTCAAATCCCTCGGGTACCGGGGCGTTAGTTTCGTTCCCCAAACAAATCGGTTCCGATGCGCACCCAGGTGCTGCCCTCTTCGATGGCGACTTCGAGGTCGTGCGACATGCCCATGGAGAGCTCCGGCAGCGGGGTTCCGGTTTCTTCCTGTAGGCGGTCGCGCAGTTGCCGGAGGGCGGAAAAATGGGTGCGCGTTTTTTCGGGGTCGGGCGAAAACGGGGGGATGGTCATGAGGCCATGCACCTCGCACTTCTGCATCTGGTTGGCGGCCTCGATCACGGTGGCGGCCTCGTCGGGTTTCATACCAAATTTTGCGGCTTCACCGGAGACGTTAACCTGCAGGAGGATGGGGAGTGTGGTTCCGGCATGGGCTTCTAGGGCCTGTAGCAACTTAAGCGAGTCGACCGAATGCACCATCTGAAAATACCGCGCGGCAACTTTGGCCTTGTTGGTCTGGAGATGGCCGATGAGATGCCACTCCAATCCATTCGGGCACATCGGGATTTTCGACTGCGCCTCCTGCACGCGGTTTTCGCCAAACAGCCGCAGTCCGCAGTCGGCGGCCTCGCGTACGGCTTCGGGCGGCTTGGTTTTGGATACGGCCAGCAGGCGAACGCTATCGCGCGATCGCCCTGCTTTTTCGCAGGCGGCGGCAATCCGCCGCTCCACGTTTTCCAACCGTTGTGTAAATGTATCGCTCATGTCTAACCCCTTCTTCTCAAATTATGCCAGAAATTGGAATCTATTTTGATGCTCCTAAAACCAAATTTTTAGGCTCTTCGAATATTTTTATGGTTCTCCGTAGATTTTTATGGGCCTTCTGA
>JAOZKS010000319.1:1171-3363 GCA_029935255.1 Pontiella sp. | reverse complement strand
GTATCGTTGCTGGTGGCGGATAAAATGCATGACGGCGGCAGCAGCCTGAACAAAACACTGGTGGGCTCCATGCTGTGGGTTTCATGGCCACTGGTCGGCATTACCAGTGGAGTCTATGCGGCCATTGCACTGTTTCATTTCTTCTTCCGAAGAAACATGATCCAGCTGGTCGAGCAACCCGATGCCCTGAAGCATCGCGTGCTTTGGGAATTCCTGTTTTTCCTCACGCAAGGCATCGTCACGATTCTGATCGTCCCGGTTGCCGGAGTCCTGCTTTCCTATGGGTTCCTAATGATTCCCGCCGCCATCGGAACGCTGTTCAGCCAACGCTGGGGTCCTGCCCTGCTGATCGGCTGGGGCAGCGGACTGGTCGCCTGCCTGCTGGGGCTAACCTATTCCTATCGAACCAACAGCCCGTACGGCCCCAGCCTGCTGCTCGCCATGGGGCTGTTCTTGCTCGTGGCGCTATTGCTGCGCATCATCAAACGCCCCTCCAAAAACAAGGAGCAAATACCATGACGCTCATCGCCATGCTAGGACTTCCGTTTCTCGCCTGCACCCTGCTCGCGGCCATTCTCGGTTATATGGGGGTGCATGTCCTTAAACGAGAAGTCATCTTTATCGACATCGCCGTTGCGCAGATTGCAGCCCTTGGAGCCATCGGTTCGCATCTGCTCCTGCACATCCACGGAGATTCTCCGCTCTCCCTGTTGTGCGGCATCGGTGCCACGGTCGTCGCGGCTCTGTTCTTTGCCATCATGCGGCGTACGGTCAGCCGCCTGCCCATCGAAGCACTGATCGGCATCACCTATGCCATCGCCGCCGCCGGCACCCTCTTTGTCATTGGCAAAAGCTCCGATGGCCACACGCACATTCTGGAAATGCTCTCGGGGGCGCTCTTGTGGGTAACGCCGCGCGACCTTTTCTGGCTGGCCATAACCTGCGGCGCGGTGGGCTCCGTTTTCTTTCTGTTGCGCCGCCCCCTGCAGCAACGATCCGACCGGCATGGAACCGCCGATGAAACCAAGCAACGAACCCTCCTCTGGGATTTCCTGTTCTACAGCCTATGCGGCATCGTCATCACCGTTGCCGTCAAACTGGCGGGCGTGGTGGTCGTCTTCTCCTTCCTGATCATCCCCTCGACGGTCTCGGCCCTTTTTTCCCAACAGTGGAACATGCGTTTCCTGCTCGCCTGGCTGACCGGGACGTTTGCCACATTCGGCGGATTGCTCTTTGGATATTTTCTCGATTTCTCGATCGGGGCCTCCATCGCACTCTTTTTGGTGATTATCCTCGTGGGCGCGGGAACCCTTCAGTCCCTGCGCAAAAACAAGGCCCCCAACCCCGATCCAACACCCTATTCTTGATCCGGCCTGAAAATAGGCAATCTTTTCCTGCTTTCCTCATTGACGGGTTTAGTTTTGGGTATATATTCATAACCAGAACGAGAGGAAAAGAAATCTCCGGGAGAAAAAAATGGGTAGACCACACAGAGGACGGAGGATCGGGCATAACCCGCATGCGACTTTTTTCAAGCCGGCAGGGATTCCAGTGAAGGAACTGCGAACCACGTCGATCCTTCTCGACGAGCTGGAAGCGATGCGGCTGGTGGATGGCGAAGAGCTGAAGCAGACCGAGGCGGCGGAACGCATGGGGATCTCGCAGTCCACCATCGCCCGGCTACTTTCCTCCGGCCGAAAAAAAGCGGCGCTCGCCCTCGCCCACGGCGAAGCCCTGCAACTGCAGCAAGGCGATGCGCCGCTCAATTTTCAGAATACAGATTCGAGTCACAAAGGACGGGGTCGCGGCAGACACGGGCGAAGAGAACAAAGCTGGACAGAATAAATCATCAATGCGGATACGAATTAAAGTAGGACAGGCTTCCAGCCTGTCTATAGAGGAACGGCTTAGCAGGAACAGACAGGCTGGAAGCCTGTCCTACTTATAATAACCAATAACGATTAACTAATAACTGCCGCGCAAGCGCGGCGAGAGGAGGCATACCATGCCAGCAGGAGATCGAACAGGCCCAGAAGGAAAAGGTGCCGGAAGCGGACGAAGCCAAGGACAACAAGCCGGGAACCCAATGGGTCGCGGAACAGGAACCCCGCGCGGTGGCGGCGGTAGACAAGCCGGAGCAGGTCAGAGTCGTAGCGGACGCAATGTAGGCCGCGGCGGCGGACGAGGAAGAT
>JAOZKS010000319.1:0-1071 GCA_029935255.1 Pontiella sp. | reverse complement strand
AGCTGGTTTAGGTTTAGAAATTAGAATTTTAACCAAAGGAGGCATACCATGCCAGGACAAGACCAAACAGGGCCCGCAGGAATGGGGTCGATGACAGGACGCGGCGCAGGAATCTGCGCACCGGGACAAATAAACAACGCCGGACGGGGATTCGGTTTGGGACGGGGTCGCGGCTACGGACGCGGCATGGGTCGCGGGTTCGGATACCGCGCCGCAACTCCCGCACCCTTGACCCGCGAGGAGCAGCTCGAAGCTCTGAGGGCGCAGGCCGCCGGACTCGAACTGCAATTCAAGGCACTGACCGAACAAATCGGAAAACTTGAATCCGAATAAAACCATTAACCACGGAATACACAGAATACACGGAATCGCTGGAACCCATCCCCTTCCGTGTATTCCGTGGTTTAAAATTTGAATAAAAGGAATTTATGAAAATTACGATTGCGAGCGGAAAGGGCGGAACGGGGAAAACCACGTTTGCCGTCAATATGGCATGGAGCCTGGGCCGGGCCGGAAAAACCATCCAGCTGATGGATGGAGATGTCGAGGAACCGAATTCCCACCTTTTCCTGAATCCTACTTTTACCGAAACGAAACCCGTTCATGTATTGAAGCCCATTTGGAATGAATCCATATGCGAGGGCTGCGGCATCTGCGCCAAAGCCTGCGAATTCAATGCGCTGGCGGCGGTGAATGGCAAGGTGTTGATTTTTAATGAGCTCTGCCACGCCTGCGGCGTCTGCTCGCAAGTCTGCCCGACCGGAGCGCTCAAGGAGCAACCATTTGAGATGGGTCAGATTCGTATTGCCCCAGATACAGGCGGACTCTTCTTCGCAGATGGCCTGCTGAATATCGGAGAGCCCTCGGCGCCCACCGTCATCAAAGAACTCAACCAGATGATTGACCCGGAAGCCATCTGCATCATGGATGCGGCCCCCGGCACAGGCTGTCCGGTGGTGGAAGCCGTGGAAGGTGCGGATGTCGTGGTGCTCGTTACCGAACCCACCCCGTTCGGTCTGCACGACCTCAAGCTGG
Organism: Pontiella sp.; assembly: GCA_029935255.1. GTDB lineage: Bacteria > Verrucomicrobiota > Kiritimatiellia > Kiritimatiellales > Pontiellaceae > Pontiella. The sequence continues at coordinate 36 of JAOZKS010000319.1, read as the reverse complement.
CCGTGGGACTCGCCCTTAAAATGAAGGTGCCCACCG
>JAOZKS010000318.1 GCA_029935255.1 Pontiella sp. | reverse complement strand
TATGGGTCTAATTTTATTTATGGGAAAATCCCCCCCAACGGCCTTTCCCTGAGCAATAACTAGTAGGTGGGGCGGAAAACGGATATAACTTTCACCTATTGTAAAGCGAACGTTTTCGAGGGCGAGGCATTCAGGTAAATGATGTAATAAGCATTTTGACCCCTTTTTATTTTGCAGGAGATTTTTAATGCCAACCGAAAATAAAAATCCAGAGCAGATTGCCCGAGACAAAATCGACGCGTTGCTTCGCGATGCAGGCTGGGTGGTTCAATCCAAAGGGAAGGCCAATTTGTCGGCGGCCCAAGGGGTTGCGGTGCGTGAGTATGCAACGGATGTCGGACCGGCGGACTATGTACTTTTTGTTGACCGCAAGCCGGTAGGGATTATCGAAGCAAAGCGCGAGAAGGAAGGCCACCGCCTGACCGTCGTTGAAGAGCAATCCACGGGATATGCCACCGCCAAGCTAAAATACCTCAACAACGATCCATTGCCGTTTGTCTACGAAAGCACGGGAACGCTTACCCGCTTTACTGATTACCGAGATCCGAAGCCACGCGGTCGTACCGTATTCAGTTTCCTGAAGCCGGAAACGATTGCTGACCATCTCAAAAAGGAAAAGCCCTTGCGGGGGCGCCTGCAAGACATGCCCAAGTTGGATCAAACGGGGTTGCGCCCGGCACAGATTGTGGCCATTGAAAATCTGGAACATTCCTTCAAAAAGAATCGCCCGCGCGCCTTGATTCAAATGGCGACCGGCGCGGGAAAAACCTTTACCGCCGCCACCTTTGTTTATCGTCTGCTCAAGCATGCCGATGCCAAGCGCATTCTCTTTCTGGTGGATACCAAGAATCTGGGTGAACAGGCCGAGCAGGAATTCATGAGCTTTCAGCCGAACGATGATAACCGCAAGTTTACCGAGCTCTATAACGTCCAGCGCCTCTCCTCCAGCTACATTGCCTCCGACAGCCAAGTCTGTATTTCCACCATTCAGCGGCTCTACTCCATTCTGAAAGGCGAGGAGCTCGACGAAAGTGCCGAACTTGAAAATCCCGCTGAAAACTCATGGATCGATCAACAGACGAAAAAGAAAGAAACCTTCGCGGAATACACCCCGATGGTTCCGATTGAGCAATTCGACTTTATTGTGATCGATGAGTGCCATCGCTCCATTTACAACCTTTGGAAACAGGTGCTCGACTATTTTGATGCCTTCCTGATTGGCCTCACCGCCACCCCCGACAGACGCACCTTTGGTTTCTTCAACGAGAATGTCGTCAGCGAATACACCTATGAGCAATCGGTTATCGACGGCGTCAACGTTCCGCAGGATGTCTATCACATTGAAACCGACATTTCCCAAAAAGGCGCGGTCGTGAAATCGGGCTGGTTTGTGGATCGGCGCGACAAGCTCACCCGCGAAATGCGCTGGCAGCAGGAAGACGAAACCACCGAGTATACGAAAAAACAGCTCGACCGAAACGTGGTTAACCTCAGCCAGATCCGTAACATTATCCGCGAATTTAAAAACGCCCTGCAAACCAAAATCTATCCCCGGCGCGTCGATGAAAACGGCGACTACGAAGTGCCCAAAACACTCGTGTTTGCCAAAACCGACAGCCATGCCGACGACATCATTAAAATCATCCGCGAGGAATTTGATGAAGGAAACGAGTTTTGCAAAAAGGTGACCTATAAAGCGGAGGAAGATCCCAAATCCGTTTTAAGCCGCTTCCGCAATTCCTATTATCCGCGCATAGCCGTCACCGTGGATATGATTGCCACGGGAACCGATGTAAAACCGCTCGAAGTGTTGCTGTTTATGCGCGACGTGCGCAGCATCAACTATTTTGAGCAGATGAAAGGGCGCGGCACGCGCACCATTCCGGACGACTCGCTCAAAATGGTTTCGCGCACGGCGGAAAGCAAAACCCACTTTGTCATCGTCGATGCCGTTGGGGTAACAAAATCGAAAAAAACCGACAGCCGCCCGCTGGAGCGCAAGCGCACCGTTCCGCTCAAGGACTTGCTCGGTGCGGTGACGATGGGCGCGGCGGACGAAGATCTCTTCCTCTCGCTCGCCAACCGCCTGATTCGTCTCGACCAGCAATTGACAGATCCCCAACAAGCCGAACTGATAAAACTGACGGGTGGTGCAGCCCTGAAGCAAATCACCAAAGTCCTGATCTCCGCCTACGACCCCGATGCGATTGCCAAGCGGGCAAAGATCGAACCGAAAGATCCACCGGGCGTAATCGAAACCGCGAAGAAAACCGCGCAATCCGAACTGATCACCGCAGCCGCCACGGTCTTTCATGGCGAGCTGAATGAATTTATCGACAACGCCCGCAAACAGCTCGACCAGATTATCGACCACCACAACATCGACACCGTCACCCATTCCGACTGGGAAATACGCTCCGTCGAAAAGGCGCAAGCGCTGATTGCCGATTTCACGGCCTACCTCGAACTGCACCAAGACGAAATCAAAGCGCTCAGCATTTTCTATAACCAGCCCTACAACCGCCGCGAAATCACCTTTCAAATGATCAAGCAGGTGATGGACAAGCTACGCATGGACAAACCGACCCTTGCGCCCGTCGCCGTGTGGGATGCCTACGCCTCCGTCGAGGCCGTGAAAGGTGCCGCGCCGAAAGATCAACTCACCGCGCTCGTCTCACTCATCCGCCGCGCCTGCGGCATCGACTCCGAACTGAAAGCCTTCGATAAAACCATCGACGAAAATTTCAAGAACTGGATGTTCAAACAAAACGCCGGACAACATAACCGCTTCGATGCCGAGCAGATGGAATGGCTACGCATGATCAAAGACCACGTCGTCACCAGCTACCACATTGCCCTCGACGACCTCGACTACACCCCCTTCGACGCCAAAGGCGGTCGCGGGAAAATGCACCAGCTCTTTGGAGACCAAATGACCGGCCTCATCCAAGAACTCAACGAAGTGCTGGCGGCCTAACATGGTGTACGACCCCGAAAAACATCATCGGCGAAGCATTCGACTGAAGGGGCATAATTATGCGGGCGGCGGAATCTATTTCGTGACCCTTTGCGCGCATCGGGAGGCGGGTAACATTTTTGCAGATGAAGCGGCGAAGACCGTAGCCGAACAGTGTTGGCGAGAAATCCCACAGCATTTCCCAAATGTCGAGTTGGGGGAGTTTGTGGCCATGCCCGACCATGTGCACGGCATTGTAAGGGTGAAAAATGTTTCACCCATACGGCCCACACCGTCCTCGCCGCTCGCAAAAAACGGGCGACCGTGCGGCACCTCTCGAACCCTGGGTTCCATCGTGCGCGGGTTCAAAGTGGGGGTCACAAAACAGCTTCGCCCGAGGGGAAGCGAAAAGT
>JAOZKS010000317.1 GCA_029935255.1 Pontiella sp. | reverse complement strand
AAACGTCGAGCACTCTGTGATCGAACGATTTCAACCGAATTCTAATACGTTGATTCGTCATAGTTTATCTCACCGATTTAAGATGGAGTCCTGCATCGACACGGGAACCGGTTCAAACGCTTGCGGTTCCATCGTATAACTGGCTCTACCTTTTGTTAATGAACGCAACGCGGTTGCGTATCCAAAAACCTCTGCAAGCGGAACATCCGCCTGCACAGCTTGCATATCTGCTAAAGCTTTTATTTCACGAACCCGCCCGCGCCGACCATTCAAGTCTCCCAGCACATCGCCGAGATGCGTTTCCGGGGTGTCGATTTCAAGAAGCATAACCGGTTCCAGCAACTCAGGACCCGAGTGGGCAACTGCATCGCGCAAGGCCATGACACCTGCTGTACGAAAGGCCATTTCCGAGGAATCCGCAGCTCGGGTTTCTCCGCCGATCACTTTAACTTCCGTATCGATAATAGCGAAGTTTCCAAGCACCCCCGTCAACAGGGCATCCTCGATCCCCGCCTGAATAGCGGAACGGAATTCATGGGGAATGATATTTGCGGAAACATCGAACGTCACAGAATTTCCAGCCCCCTGCGATTTCGGGGAAACCTGAAGATGCAGGCTGGCGAAGTGGCTGGTGCCACCAATCTCACGATCGAAGGTATAGCTTCCCGCGCCTGTTTTTGAAATGCTCTCGCGGTAGGCCACCATGGGCTTGCCCGCATTGGCTTGGACATTGTACTCGCGAAGAATGCGATCCCGAATAATTTCCAGATGCAGCTCGCCCATACCTTGGATAATCGTCTGTCCCGTCTCTTCATTGACGGAAATATGGAAGGTTGGATCCTCGTCGGATAAATCCTTAAGCGCATCGGCGAGATGATCCTTGTCCGCGGTGGTCCTTGGCTCGATCGCCATCGAAATCACGGGTTCAGGAAACTCAATATTTTCCAGAACCATCGCATCGTTCTCCGGACAAATCGTATCGCCGGTCGTAAAGAACTTCTGCCCGACCATACCGCCAATTTCACCGGAATAAAGCGCATCGACATCTTCGCGATGATTGGCATGGAGGCGGAGCAGACGCCCCACGCGCTCACGCTTGCGTGTGCGCGGATTATAAATATTCTGCCCCTTCTTCAACTGACCGGAATAGATCCGGACAAACGCCAGCTTACCGACATATTTATCCGTCGCCATTTTAAAGACGAGACCACTCAAAGGCTCGAAGTCACTTGCTTCACAGGTAACTTCCTCTTCCGTCTTTGCCGAAAGCCCCGACACGGCAGGAATATCAACCGGAGAGGGAAGATAGTCAACCACGGCATCCAGCAACGGTTGCACACCCTTGTTCTTCAGGGACGAACCACACAAGACGGGAATAAGTTGGTTGGAAATAGTTGCACGGCGAATGGCAGAAACCAGAGCCGCTTCGGAGACATCCGTATTCTCCATGTATTCTTCGAGCAGTTCTTCATCGCGTTCGGCCACATATTCAATCAATGCAGCCCGCGCCTCTTCGGAGGTTGCGGCGAGCGCGGCCGGAATATCCACATATTCCACATCGGAGCCCTGCGAATCTTCCTTAAAGAGGATCGCTCGCATTTTAATCAGGTCGATGACCCCTTGAAAATCTTCGGAAGCTCCCCAGGGAAGCTGAACCGGAACCACCGGAGCCTTCAACGTCTTGCGCATCTGCGCAAGCACGTTCGTGAAGTCCGCTCCCATTCGATCCATCTTGTTGACAAATGCAAGGCGCGGCACGTTGTACTTGTTGCTCTGGCGCCAGACGGTTTCCGACTGCGGCTGAACCCCGCCCACTGCACAAAAAACGCCCACTGCGCCATCAAGAACACGAAGTGAACGTTCCACCTCCACGGTAAAATCAACGTGGCCCGGGGTATCGATAATATTGATCTGATGCTTCTTCCAAAAACAGGTCGTTGCCGCACTCGTAATCGTGATGCCGCGTTCCTGCTCCTGAATCATCCAATCCATGGTAGCCGTGCCATCATGCACTTCACCAATTTTATGTACCTTCCCGCAGTAGAAGAGAATGCGTTCCGTCGTGGTGGTCTTTCCGGCATCGATATGCGCGATAATTCCAATATTCCGTGTCGCAGGCAGAGCACATCCCCGGCCTTCAGCTTCCCGAGGGGAATCCGAATTCCTAGATGCGTTGTTATTCTGCTGTTTCACGACAGTTCTCATTCTCTCTTTCCAAAGGATCGGAAACTACAAACTACCAGCGGTAGTGCGCAAAAGCTTTGTTGGCCTGAGCCATTTTATGCGTATCGTCACGTTTTTTGATCGCGTTGCCCTGTCCGCGGTAGGCATCCATCAGCTCAATCGCCAGCGCACGGCGCATCGGAACACCCCGACGGTTTCCGGCAAACTGAATCAGCCAGCGGGCAGCCAAAGCAATTTGGCGCTTAGGGCGTACTTCCAGCGGAACCTGATAGGTGGCCCCCCCCACACGACGGGATTTAACCTCCAAACGCGGGGCCACATTTTCGATGGCCTGGGAGAACACCACAATCGGATCCTCATCCTTCATCTGGCTCTTAATGTCGTCGATCGCGCCGTAAACAATATTCGCAGCAGTAGACTTCTTGCCACCTTTCATCACGGTATTGATCATGTAGGAAACCAGATCGTTGCCATAGCGCGGGTCCGGAATCACTTTTCTTTGTTCAGCTCTGCGTCTTCTAGCCATAATTCAAACTCTCGTTAGCTTTTGGGTCTCTTGGCACCGTACTTCGAACGGCCGCGCTTGCGTCCATCCACACCCAGGCAGTCCAGCGCACCGCGAACGATGTGATAGCGGACACCCGGCAAGTCTTTCACTCTGCCGCCACGTACCAGAACCATGCTGTGCTCCTGAAGGTTGTGACCTTCACCCGGAATATATGCGTTGATTTCGCGGCCATTCGTTAAACGAACCCGTGCAACCTTACGCAAAGCCGAGTTCGGCTTTTTCGGGGTTTGCGTTTTTACAAGCAAACAGACTCCCCGACGCTGCGGGCAGGTTGCCAGTGCGGGCGACTTACTTTTCTTCTTCGCCACCGCGCGCGGATTTCTTACTAGTTGATTAATTGTTGGCATAAATCATCCCTTCCTAAAAATACAAGCGACGGACAGTACCCATCCGTCTCCCCTTCCGCAAGCGAAAGATTTTACTTTATTCAAATATTCTCCATCCCTCGTGCTTCTCGCGGCGTTCAGTGCTTGCGCCACACTCCACAACGATTCTGGAGAAAGGTGGGACAATAGAGAACCCCTCGGCAAAATCCAGAAAAATCTTCACAAAATCCACCCCGAAAATAACCGCCCCATGGAACGCCCGCTTTCCACCCTGCGGGCGGTGAACCGGGGCTACACACAAATAA
>JAOZKS010000059.1 GCA_029935255.1 Pontiella sp. | reverse complement strand
CGCGCTCCACCATGCTCCAGTCGGCATTATATCGATCCATCGTGATGTTCATGCGTCCCCCGCCGGAAGCGACACAGTAATCAATCGAGCCGTCGGCGTTGATGCCTTCAAGGAATTGGTCAAACCGATCCACATAGTCCAGCACCGAGGTCGGCGGAACGTCGCGGCCATCGATCAACGGATGGATGCGCACCTTTTTAACGCCCGCAGTCTTGGCGGTGTTCAGCATTGATTCGAGATGATTAATGTTTGAGTGTACATTGCCGTCGGAAAACAAGCCGATGAAGTGGAGCGTAGAATCTTTTTCATTCACGTTGGAAACCAGTTCCTGCCAGACGGCCCCCTCGAACATTGACCCCGACTCAATCGCCGCCCCGACCAACGCCGCGCCCTGTTCGAACACCCGCCCGCAGCCTATCGCGTTGTGGCCCACTTCCGAGTTGCCCATGTCGCCATCGTCCGGCAGGCCGACAGCAACCCCATGCGCTCTGATTTCGGTGTAGATCGCATTCTCGCGCAGCCAGTCCAGATTCGGGGTATTCGCAATTTTCACATAGTCGCTCTCCGGATTCTTACCAATCCCGACGCCATCCATAATCACCAGTACCACCGGCCCCTCCGGGCCGTCAAAAGCTTCATTTTTCTTCAGTTGTTCCATCCTGTTTCTCCTTAAAGTTTAGCTTCCAAAAAATCGGAGGTAAATATGCCCTGCCCCACCTGCACGGGCAATGAAATAAACACGATTGAACCTCCTCATAATCGGTATTTAACGAGAGATAGCGAATCCTAGCCGGTAACTTGTGACTTCTTGGTCGTAGAGTCTCAGCGCATCGCCATAGCCGTAGAAGATCTGTCCATACAGGAAAACGTTCAGAGGTTTAATCGGATAGGAGGCATTCAACTCAACCGCTCCGTTCCAATCCTCCATGCCTTTACGCAGCATGGTTTCCAAAAGAATGCCATCATGCCTGCCCCATTTAAGCCATAGCTCTCCATAACCAAAATAGTCGGCGATGTCTTGCATCTCATCGCCTATATTGACGGGGGCCCATATTTTCGGAGTCACAATAACTTGATAATCCCCCGTTTCGCCAAACGTCCAAAGCGGCTGGATGTAGAGCCGGTCCCAGTTCCGGCCATCGATGCCGTCGCGCCCATTTGATTCGTGCTGGAAGCCCCCTTGCAGATCGAACTGCGAACCCAACAGGCTCTCGCAGAGGTCGCGGTTCAGCCAAAACAGCTCGGGACTGAAATAGCTATCGAGATAGTTGTTTGGATACGGAGCCGAATTATCTTCCAAATCCCAAAACATCTTTTGCGTGTAGCCAAAGAAGAGCTGGCTTGTATTTCCCCGCCATTGGAACCACTATCCCGCGCTCTTTCAACCGTTGGAATTTTATGAAACCAAAAACAGGCAACTCGTTATGAATCCGTGGGTCCTACTCGACGAAGTGGAAGTACCGGGCGATGGCGGCTCCATGAAGCTGTATCAGCGCGCGTTCGAATTTTCGATTTCGGTGAAGAATGAGGAGTTGATGAATAGTCGAATGCATGGCTCGGAAGATGCCTTGGCGGAGCTGGCGTGCAAGCGCGTGGCCGACCACAAGACCCCGCGTGTGCTAATCGGAGGGCTGGGCATGGGCTTTACGCTGGGCGCGGCGCTGGAGCATCTGGGCAATACCGCCGAAGTGATCGTGGCCGAGCTGGTTCCGGCCGTCGTGAAATGGAACCGAAGCCATCTGGCCGAACTGGCGGGGAACCCGCTGGAAGACCCGCGTACTACGATCCGCGAATCGGATGTGGGCTTGGTGATCAAGGAAAAGGCCGAGGCCTACGATGCAATCCTGCTCGATGTCGACAACGGCCCGGATGCATTAACGCATGCGGGCAACGATCGGCTCTACACCCACGGCGGGCTCGCCGCTGCCAAGGCTGCACTGAAGCCCGGTGGCATTCTGGCCGTCTGGTCGGCCGAGCCCGACAAATCTTTCTCCAAACGACTGCGCGGCTCCGGGTTCAAGATCGAGGAAGTCTCCGTTCGGGCACGCGGAACCAAAGGCCGCCGCCATACCATCTGGCTTGCAGAGAAAAAGTAGCTAACACCTAGTTCTTGTTATTTCCATCCATTGGAAACATGATGCGCCGCTAAATCAGGAAGCCACATATGACCAAGCAATTTTTTACCGTAACGTACAAGCAAGAGGGTTTGCGCCTCTTTGAAGTGATCGCCGCAGAACTGGGCATTTCGAAGAAGAAAGCGCAGGCCGCGCTGGATGCCAAACAGGTGCTGGTGAACGGCAAGCGCATATGGATGAAGAACCATCTCGTGAAGGACGATGACCGCGTGGAAATCCTGATCGAAGACCGTGCCCCGACTATTCCTAAAAAGATTTCCATCCTGTGGCAGGATGCCGACTACCTGATCGTCAACAAACCCGCCTACCTGCTGACCAATGCCTCGGACAAAAGCGTCGAAGCCATGCTTCAAAAGCAGGAGAAGAACAAAACCATCTACGCCGTTCACCGCCTTGACAAAGAGACTTCCGGCTGCGTGATCTTTGCCAAAAGCGCAGAAGCCAAAACCGCCGCCATCCCGATGTTCAAAGGGCGCGATATCATGAAAATCTATCGGGCCATCACCATTGGCTCATTCCCTAAAAACTGGAATGAAATCCGCACCGACATTGGGGGGTTCATGTCGACCACATTGGTCAAAACACTCGACTCGAACAAACACACCAGCTATCTCGAACTGCGCATTGAAACCGGACGAACGCACCAGATCCGCCGACACTTGGCCGACAAGCGCTATCCGGTACTAGGCGATAAGAAATATGCCGGAACCGGCAATGAATTATCGCTGGCACAACCCCGACAGATGCTGCATGCCTACCGCCTGATCTTCCCCCACCCCAGAACCGGGAAACCAGTCCGGGTTATGGCGCCCCTCCCGGGCGACTTCAAGAAATGCCTCTCTCAACTCAAGTTAAGATAAAAACCTTCCACAGCGAGCATGATATTGTATTTGACTTCACTCCGTCAGTTCCATAGCCTCCTGCCCCTTAATTAGAAGACCCCTACGATTGGGGAGGTGAATTTAGATATGGCACAAGAAACCTGTGAAGTAAAAGTACGCCGCGGCGAAAGCGTGGATCGCGCACTGCGCCGCCTCAAGAAGGCGCTGGACAAAGAGGGCATCCTCAAGACCATGCGCGCCAAGCGTTGCTACGAAAAGCCGAGTGAAAAGAAAAAGCGGCTGAAAAACTCCCGTCCGAGCAATCGCAAGCAATACTAGCTCGCACAAAAAAAGCTCCCTTCACCGGGAGCTTTTTTTGTGTCTGGACTTCCGGGGACTTCCGGGGTCCGAACCTCACACCCCCGCATATTTAGCCATGAGCACCAGATTCTCATCTACCTGCTCCGGTGTCAGCGCACCAATGGTCATCGCGTCCAGCACGCCCTGGGTCTGGGCATAGCGCATACATTCATCCCGCTTATCAAGCAACCTGCCCGCACCGTAGACTTTCATCCCGATAATCGCTTTGCCATTGGCTTTTGCTTTTTTCAGCAGAGCAAGCACCTCTTCAGCACCGGAATCGCACATCACCCCATAGGGATTGCTCCGCGCCAGCATCACATCCACCCAAGGCAGTTCCGCCGCCGTCTGCATGGCACCAAAGTCATGGCAGGACACCCCCACCGCCTTAATCTTCCCCTTGGACTTGGCTTCGGAGAGAACGTCCATATAAGGCTTCATTTCCTCCGTCCATTCTTTTTTCCGGAGGCAATGAAGAAGAACAATATCGAGATAGTCCGTGGCTATTTCATGCCGAAAACGTTCCAAGGCGGCCTCGGCCGACTTCCGCCGATGCGCGATGGAAAGTGACGAGGGCTCGGTGCTATCGTAGCCCCACCACAGTTTAGTCATGAGGGTTACCTTCTCGCGGGGGATCTGCCGTAACGCTTCGCGGCAATAGATGTGGGTTCCGTACAAATCCGCCAAATCAAAGAAATTAATGCCCCGATCATAGCAATGGTGAAAAAGACCCACCGCCTTCGCAAACCCTTGGCGGGTTAACTCCGACTGACGGTTCCCCCCGCGTTTCCCCGTGCCAAAGCCCATCCTCGACATCGTGATCCCCGTATTACCCAATTGGATTTGCGGCGGGACTTCAGGCGAAACGGCATCGGTGTTATGCGCTGCGAGTGCAGCGGCGGTTCCAATCATTGGAACCATAAATTTTCTGCGGTTTAGTCCACTCATGAAACCTCCAGCTAGAGGTCTTTGTTGATAGCACGTTTGTGAAAAACACTACATATATAAATCGGTCAATACCCCGCCGCGCCAGTGACCCAGTTTGTGTAGGCCTCCCACCAACTGGAACCGCCCAATACCCAGATCACTGCGGCAAGTGCAATGTACGGACCAAACGGGATTCTGCTTTGCAGTTCTTTTTTTCCGGAGGCAATGAACGAGATGCCGATCACCGAACCGAGGAGCGAGGAGATGAACACAATGAATACCACCGATTCAAAACCAAGGAATGCACCCAGCGCACCCATCAGCTTTACATCGCCAAAACCCATCGCATCTTTTTTCAGGATCAGTTTACCAAAGAAAGAGACCGACCAAAGCATCCCGAATCCAAAGGCGAGGCCGATCAAGGACTGAACCAGACCGGCGATATGCCCCTCGGCCCCGTGCATGGACGGAACGAGGAAGCTGAAAATGGGCCCTATGATCATTCCACCGATCGTGCAGCGATCCGGAATCCACATTTCATCAATATCCACAAAGCTACCAAGCACCAGTCCAAACATCAGCACCCAGTAGGGAATGAAGAGCAAACTGTCCGGATAAGGGAAGCGCACCCACACCAAAATAAACAAGATGGCGGTCAGCAGTTCAATGGATGGATAGCGCGCGGAGATGGGCGCTTTGCAGTAGCGGCATTTTCCGCGAAGAAACAACCATCCAAAAATCGGAATATTGTCCTTCCATGCCAAGTCGGTCAGACATTTTGGGCAGCGCGAGCGGGGTTTTACCACCGACAATTCAGCCGGAATTCGGTAGATGCACACATTCAGAAAGCTACCCAGGCAGGCTCCGAACATGAATACGATAAATGCGAAGTACCAATCAATAAATCCCATGTGTCCTCTTTTCGTATTACGTAATACGCTCTATTTCCCATAAACTGCGTTTTCCAAAGCATTGCGCATGGCCGGAACATCCGGCTCAACCCCCGTCCAAATCTCGAAGGCACGGGCACCCTGATGCAAAAGCATGCCTAACCCATTAGCAATCTCCGCGCCAGCCTTGCGCGCAGTGGTCAGGAACGCGGTTTCCGGATACATGTAGATCAGGTCGAAAGCCCGCTGTCCTTCGCGGAAGGCTTCAGGCGGAAGCAGTGAGGGATCGTCCTTCTTCATGCCGACCGGCGAGGCCTGCACCACCACATCGCACTCGCGGCACAGCTCAACTTGCTCTGATTTTTCAAAGGCCTGAACAACTTCCACCTGAGGGGTCAGTCCTCGGATTTCAGTATTAAGTTTCTCAACCCGCTCCGCATCAATGTCGGCAAGCACCAGCGTCTTGGCCCCCTCGGTCGCCGCTTGCAACGCAGTCGCCCGCCCCGCCCCGCCGCAACCCAGCACAAATATGGAATCGTTCTTAACCGTTTTACCAAACGCCTCGTCCAGCGCCTTGAGAAAACCGTAACCATCGGTGTTGTGGCCCACCATGCCCTCATCCGTGAATTCGATCGTATTGGCCGCACCGAAAAGTTGGGCACTCGCATCGAGCTTTTCCAACCCGAGGAAAGCCACTTCTTTGTGCGGCACGGTCAGGTTTACGCCTGCGAATCCCATCAGGCCCATCGAAGGCAGCACCTCCATCAAGCGATCCGGATGTACATCCAGCGCGAGATAGATTCCATCAAAGCCCAGCTCTTGCATCGATGCGTTATGCATTACCGGCGAAAGCGTATGCCCGATCGGATGTCCCAGCACGGCGAAGGGTTTGGTATGTCCACTCAGATTCATAAAACTCTCCTACCAAAAAGGGTTAAACCTATTAAGACCTGCCACAATAGCTTGAACAGCTGCTTGATCAATATTTGAATCAGATCCCACACCAAAACATACTCCATGACCCGCAACATCAAGCGGCACATAAGCCATCGCTTTGGCATCCGCACCTTCACCGATTGCCTGTTCATGGTAGTCATCAACGCTAAACTCAGTATCAACCACCTGACGGATCGCCGCGACGAAGGCAGAGATCGGTCCGTTGCCGTCGGCCTTCACCGTCTTTTCCTCGCCATTCACCTTCACCTTCACCTCGCCATGAATGAAGGTTGGATCCTTGTCGTCCGGGCGCGGCCAATATCCAATGAGTTCGTATTTAGGATTATGCTGTGAAACAAACACCCTCCTGAATTCCTGATATACTTCATCAGAGCTTATTTCACGGCCCACGGACTCGCTATACTTCTGAATGACTTTACCCAGTTCAGGTTGCATGGCCTTTGGAATCTCTATGCCGAAATCCTGTTCGAGCACCCAGGCAATCCCGCCCTTGCCCGACTGCGAATTGATACGGATAAGCCGCTCAAATTTGCGTCCAACGTCGGCCGGATCGATATGGAGGTACGGCACCTTCCAGCCCATGCCGAATTGTTCGGGGGCCTCGGAGAGTTTATGCACGCCCTTGTTGATGGCATCCTGATGCGAGCCGGAAAACGCCGTGAAAGCATAGCTGCCCGCGTAGGGCTGACGATAGTAAATCCCCATACCGGTTAACCGTTCGACGGTCGCCGCCACTTCAGAGAGATTCGAAAAATCGATTCCCGTGGCGATGCCGCGCGAATAGAGATTGTTGATACTCGTCACGAGATCCACATTACCCGTTCGTTCGCCATGGCCAAAAAGCGTGCCCTCCACACGGTCGGCCCCTGCCATGAGCGCAAGTTCGGTGGCGGCCACGGCCATACCTTGGTCGTTGTGCGAATGGAGCGAAACCGTAATGCTGTCGCGCTTTGAAAAATTGCGGCAGAAATATTCAATCATGTCCGCATAGTGGTTCGGCGGGCGACGTTCAACCGTGGCCGGAAGATTCATGATCAACGGTTTTTCAGGAGTCGCCTTGCCCCACGCTGCGAAAACCGCCTCGCAAAGTTCGAGCGTAAAATCGATCTCCGTATCCGTGAATTCCTCCGGAGAAAATTCGTAGCGAAGATCCGACTCCGGCATCGCATCCGCCAGCTCGCGAATCTGCGTGGTGGCCGCAACCGCCATTTCAATGAGCTGCGGTCGCTCCATCCCGAACACCTGCCGCATGTGGAGGTCGGACGGCGCAATGTAGGCGTGAATAATCCCCCGTTTGCATCCTTTAAACGCTTCAAGAGTACGCTCAATCAGGTGAGGGCGGGATTGGGTGAGCCCCATAATGAATACATCATCGGGAATAAGATCCTCTTCGATGAGCCGCCGGAAAAAATTAAATTCATCCTGGCTGGCTGAAGGAAATCCAATCTCGATGTGCTTGAACCCAAGTTCACAGAGCATTTGGAAATATTCAAACTTTTGCTCGGGATCCATCGGATCGGGCAACGCCTGGTTTCCATCGCGAAGATCCACCGAACACCACTGGGGGGACACGGTAATGCTCTTCGCCGGCCACTGACGGTCGGGGAGATGAATCATCTCCGGAATCTTATATTTGGGTACACTCATCTTCTTTCTCCTAAAAGGGGCATAATCTAAACAACCCCGCTTCTCTATTCCATTCCATTCCTTCAAAAACAAACCGCATTTCTTGAACCACAGATGAACGCGGATTCGCACCGATTTTTATCTAAGTCCATCTGCGTTCATCTGTGGCTCCAATAAAAAACCTCCGCAGGTTGCCCTTGCGGAGGTTTTTCAAATCGGTTGTTTCAGCAACCTATCGGCAAACGGCCTCCACAGGATCAGTCCCAGCGAGTAGCAGCAAGCCTAGCAATCGGTTGTTGAATTCGTTCCTCATAACGCTGCGGAACATAGGCCCGAGTCCCCGTTCCTGTCAAATCCAAAAAAAAGCGCGGTCGGAATGTAGACGATACTTATCGGGATGCACCTCCGGCCGCAGATGGGGCGGCACCCATTTCCGTACCGTTTCATGATGGGCGCAGACGCGGAATCTTGCCACGTTTGGGAGAACACAGGGCTTATTCCACCCGTTGCAAAGCTGAACTCGACCCACAAGCCCAATCCCAACGCGGCTGGAAGCCGCATCTACACCCGTGCGGCGTCAAAAAAGTTCCTTAACCAAGAGTGCGTATACTCAAACTTCCGCCTTGGGATAGGAGCCGAGGACGGTCATGAGAGAGCTGTGTTCCTGCAGCTCCGTCAGGGCGCGGGCGACGGTGGGATCCTCGGCATGGCCGTCGATATCAACGAAGAAGTAATATTCCCACGCCTTGTTTTTGCTGGGCCGCGATTCGATTTTGGTCATGTTAATGTTATCGGTCTTGAAGACGGATAGTGCATCGTAGAGCGCACCGACTTTATGCTTCACACCGAATACAATGGAGGTTTTATCGAGCCCCGTCGTGGATCCGTATTTTTGGGCGATGACCAGGAAACGAGTGGTGTTTCCCTGCATGTCTTGAATGTTTTCGGCAAGCACATCAACCTCATACATATCGCTGGCCATAACACTGGCAATGGCCGCCGCTCCGGGAGTTTCGAGAGCAAGCTGCACCGCTTTGGTGGTGCTGTCGACCGGGGAAAGCTTCACGTTTGGCATATTGGCGCTCAACCAGCTACGACATTGGCCGAAAACCTCCTGCTTGCTGAAGATCAGGGTAATTTCCTCTTTGGGCTGGTTCGCCAACAGGGTCAATGAAATGGGCAAATAGATTTCCGAGCAGATTTTCAGCGAGGTTATGGCGAACTGGTCGAAGGTATGTGTCACCGCGCCCTCGGTCGAGTTTTCGATCGGCACCACGCCATAGTCGGCCGAGCGATTTTGCACACGGTCGAACACTTCGCTGATGGTACTGGTTGGAATATACTCTACACTGACCCCAAACTTATTCCGTGCCGCTTGGTGCGTGAAGGTGGCTTCAGGGCCGAGATAGGCAATCTTCATATCGGTTTCAAGCGCCAATGCAGCCGACATGATTTCGCGGTAGATCGCATGGGCCGATTCTTCCGGAAGCGGCCCTTCGTTGAGTTTTTTGATTTTATCGAATACCGCGTGTTCGCGAGAAGGCACATAGATTTCCGCGCCCGCTTTTTTCTTTTCTTCGCCAATATTCAGCACCACATTGATCCGCTCGTTGAGCAGTCGAACAATTTCTCCGTCCAAGCTATCAATTTTATTTCTTAAATCGTCGAGATTCATTTTTCCTCCCCTGCAGTTTCTTCATTCAAAGCCTGAATTTCTTCGTCCAGCGCGGCGACGGATTCCTCCTCGACGGCATCCGCATCGCGGACGGCCTCCACCTCGTTCTTTTGTTCGCCCAACTCCTCTTCCATTTCCGGGAAGGTTTCGGTGCTTTGCTTCTTTTCATCGGTCGGTATAGCGCGTTTCAGCTCTGTACTGCCCGGCAGGTCGTCGATCGTATCGATTCCGAAATGCTCCAGAAACTTCTGCGTGGTTCCGAAGAGCCACGGACGCCCCGGCAGCTCGCTACGGCGCACCACGCGGACGAGTTGCATATCGATCAGTTTACGCAATACGGCATCCACGGAAACCCCACGTACTCCTTCGATTTCCGAGCGAAGGCAGGGTTGGCGGTACGCCACAATCGCCAGCGTTTCCAGTGCGGGTTTGGAGAGCCGCATGGTTTGGTTCTTTTCGAGCAAAGCGCGAACAAAGGGACCGCAGGCTGCATCATTCTGAAGGCGGTAGGCGGCAGCCACCTTGGCGATATTCATTCCCAACTTCGCTTTTTCCAAATCTTCCTGAAGCTCTTCCAACGCCCCCTCGATCTGCTGATCCGTCGCCTTGGCATACTGCTCATAAGGGCCGCCAAAGCCGTTTCCTGTCTCGATCATCGCCTTGCGCATACGTTTAATCGAAAGCGGCTCCTTCGCCGCAAAGAGCAATGCGCCGACAATCTGTTTCAGTTCTGGAAGTACATCAACCGTGCTTTCGCTCATTCCTCTCACTCCGATTGTTCTTCGACAAAATGACTTCCAGTCTCCCCGCAACCTAGAATTATTTTGTCCATCATCATTTTGTAAAATTTCTCATTAGAGTAGTTCCCCTTCAACCACCAGAGCTTCTTCCGGGGCTTCAACATCGGGTTTCTCCGGATCGCGCGGTTCCACCATGATGCTCCCGAAATGCTCGTCCTGCACCGCCGCGATACGATTGAGTTTTATCAACTCAAGCACCGCAAGGAAAGTGCAGATAATCTCCTGCCGCGACTTCATGCCGGTAAACAGATCGGTAATACTCAGTCGCTTGGCAATCTTGAGGTTTTCAACAATGTAGGTCACCTTTTGCGAAACCGTGTATTCCTCCGCAAAGATTTCCTGGAGGTCCTCTTCCTGCACCCGGCCCAGCGCATCGTTCAAGGAAGAGATCAGGTCGAAGATGCTTGCGTCGCGCATGTCGATATCCGGTGGTGCCCCCAGATCAACGTGCTCGCTCTCGCGGCCAAACACGTTTTCCATGTGTAGTTCAAGATCTTCGAGATGATCGGCGGCATCCTTGAATTTCTTGTATTCCACCAACTGGCGAACCAGATCCCAGCGCGGATCCTCTTCGTCTTCATCCTCCATCTCTGGACGCGATTCCACCGGGAGAAGCATGCGGCTCTTGATCAACATCAGCGTCGCCGACATCACGATAAAGTCGCCCGCAATATTCAGATCGAGCACCTTCATCAGCTTCAGATATTCCA
>JAOZKS010000316.1 GCA_029935255.1 Pontiella sp. | reverse complement strand
GATATCTGCCACTTCTTTTCTTGATATTGACTGCATTTCGCACCTCCTGCTTTTTCCGAAACCGTAGATCAACGCATCATGCCTGTCGAGAGCGGAGTCGATGGGGAGAAGGGGGAGGGCATGAAGGGCTCTATTAATCCGGCCGTTAAATAATGCTTAGTGCCTGATGGCTCGTGCCTCAACCTACGAAACCTTCGTATCGACCTCATGCTTCCATATAACACACTCGGCATATTCTTCGGCCGTAAGCCCCAAAAGTTCTGCTCGAAAAGTCAACGTTTCGATCATCTCTATTGGAAGTTTCATTTCGATCATCTGTACTTCGTCTTGAAGACTCATATTTACACCCTTTTTTATCCTGTGAAAATCCGCCGAACACTCAACAAACCCAATCCGCTCAACCCGACCAATCCGAGTACGGTAGGCTCGGGGATGGTTTCGAGGGTGACATCCATTGCATCGAGACCAATGATGCTTGTTCCCGTTGTAAATAATGCCATGTCCGTGTTTGCCGGAATCAAAAAGGCGCTGTCATACTGGTCGCTCGTCTTATTGGATAAATCATCAAATGCAATGACCTGTGGATCAACCCCCTCAACCGCAAGTGTGAAGTTTTCGCCCGCATCAAAGAGATTGAAGTCGATCTGATTAATCCGAACCGCCTTGTTAAAGGCGAAAACCACCCATTCTCCATCTTCGAAAGCATCGGTGTCATCGCTTCCGTCTGCATTGATGCCTAAACTGGTATTGGTTACATTGAGTACCTGCCCGGTTCCTCCTGAACGCGCTGTGATGAGCAAGCCTTCAATTTCAACGACATGGATTGTGATTCCAATATGGTCGACTTCATCGAGAAGGTTTCCTGTTGTCAGGACAGAGGAAGCAACCCCCTCAAATTGGATAAGCTCTCCATATACCGGTCCCAAAACGGGAAGGACCAATGCCAGAAGGCCTATTTTTTTCATCCGCGATAACGCGCAAGAATCCCAAAAGTATTGAATGTTAATCATGGCCGAACCTATTCGGCAATGACGCGATAGAAACCGGAGTGGTTCGTGGTTTCGACCGACCAAATGGTATTTGATGAAAAGGGAGCCGAAACCGTGCTCCAGCCATTGGAATCCATCAGCCCACCTTTGTACTGCAAAACATAGTTCGTGCTGGCCGCCATGTTAAAAGCCGCAAGAACCGATGCCGTTCCGTTAGAGGAGGCCAACGACAAGGTTAGTTCATGGATTGGCTCAAGCACGGTGACATCCATGCCATCCAGTCCAACGGTACTTGTTCCTGTCGTGTAGAATTCAATCTCGGTATGGGCCGACACCACCCAATTGGTGTCCAGGTAATCGCTGCCTCTATTCGACAGGGCCAGATCATGAATTTCGAGGGTCTCGGCCCCTACCGATATGGTTATGGATTCTCCGGTCGTGAATTGATTAAAATCCAATCGGTTAATTCGAATATCCTTGTCGAAGGAAATAATTATTTTTTCACCGCTGTCAAATGCATCCGTATCGTCGCCGGAATTGAAAATGGTGATTCCAAGGCTGCTTACCGTGACATTAATATCCTGATCGGGCGCACCAGAACGGGCTGATATTTCCAAGCCGGGTATCTCCACCACCTGGGTGCTGATGCCGGTATGATCCACACCATCCAAAAGATTTCCGGTGGTCAAGGTTTCTGTATCAACCCCTTCCAAAAGAATCATCTGCCCCTGTGCAGATCCCATCATCACAGCGATCGTCAAGCCCATCCATACTATCCTGCTCATGCTCATCTCCTGTTGTTTGGTCAGTCAGACTCAAATATGGAATGAGTATAACCAGAAAGGGAGAGCATAAAACTATTTAGTGAAAGTCTTTTTGGAGTATTTTGTTTAGATCAACACCGCATTATCTTCGTATTTTCAATATATCTTGGATTTATCCTCCAGATGGTGTTAATCCTGTCAAAAAAATATTCGTGGCCATCAACATATACGATGAGCCAATTTAGCAACCTACTTTACAAGCCGTATTAACAACCTGCTTAACGCGACAGGAAATCCGAATAGGACCGGGCAACCCCTTCGGTCAAATCAATATCCGGCGACCAGCCAAGATTACGCAACCGGGAGGAGTCCATTAATTTACGGGGTGTGCCGTCCGGCTTTGAGGAATCCCATTCAATCTCGCCTTCGAAACCGACAACCTCTTTCACCACCTCGGCCAGTTCCTTAATGCTGACCTCCCTACCCGATCCCACGTTGATATGCGATTGCACCGTGCCTGATTCATCCTCAAACGCCATGTCGTCGTACGTCGCACTTTCGAGCAGGAAGACACAGGCCTCAGCTAAGTCATCGCTATAAAGAAATTCGCGAAACGGCGATCCGCTGCCCCAGCAGACAAGGCGGACGCTGCACTCAGAGGTCGGAGAACAGCGGTCGGAGGACAGCGAAACGCCGCTCTTGCCGAGCCATTCCAGAAGTTCTTCTTCTGACACCTGATCGTTGACTTCTGATCTCTGCTCGTACGTGTAAACGCGCCGGAGTTCATCCCAATCTTCATCCATAAGCGCCTTGGCCAGATGCATCCGGCGGATGAAGGCGGGCAGGACATGCGAGTTTTCGGGGTGGTAGTTGTCGCCAGGCCCATACATGTTGGTGGGCATGGCGGAAATAAAGTTGGTTCCGTATTGCCGGTTGTAGGCATCGCACAAACGAATACCGGCAATCTTTGCAATCGCATACGGTTCATTCGTCGGCTCCAACGGCCCCGTCAACAGATATTCCTCTTTCATGGGTTGCGGCGCATGCTTGGGATAGATGCAGCTGGAACCCAGAAATAGAAGTTTTTCCACCCCATGCTTGTAGGCCGAATGAATGACGTTGGCCTCAATCATCAGATTTTCATAGATAAACTGCGCCCGGTAGGTGCTATTGGCGACAATCCCGCCGACCTTGGCGGCAACAAGCACCACATATTCCGGTTTTTCAGCCGCGAAGAATTCATCGACGGCCTGCTGGTTAATCAGATCCAGTTCAGCAAGCGACTTTCCGATCAGGTTGGTGTACCCATGCCGCTCGAGTGCCCGCCAGATTCCCGAGCCGACCAGGCCCTTGTGGCCTGCCACATATATTTTTGAATTTAATTCCATGATAATTCCTTTCTACCACAAGAAGCACAAAGAATCACAAAATGGCTGCATTTATAGTTTCGTGTATCTGTGTGGAAAAACTTAAAATCCGATTTCGTAATCCGGATTATCGAGCAGTCGCAGATCGCCATCGGTCATGATCTGGACGAGTTCCTCGAATTTGACTTGGGGCTCCCAACCGAGCTGGCGTTTGGCTTTGGCCGGATCACCAAGCAGTTGTTCGACTTCACACGGGCGGTAGTAG
>JAOZKS010000058.1 GCA_029935255.1 Pontiella sp. | reverse complement strand
GGTAACGGCGGAACAGTTTGCCCCCAAGGGGGGCATCTGGGTGGTTTCACTCGGCGAAAAAGCCTTGGCGGAAAACATGAAGCTCATCCGGGAGCTGCGTAACAAGGGCATTCGTTGCGGCATGGAGTTGGAGGTCAAAAGCATGAAGGCTCAAATGCGCAAGGCCAACCGCTCGGGAGTGGAGAAGGTCATCATTCGCGGGGATGATGAAATTGAAAAACAAACTTTAATTGTAAAAGACATGGAACAGGGCACGCAGGAAGAAGGTGCGCTTTCCAACCTTTGGAACCTGATTTAACGGAGAAGAAATATGCATCGGTACAGAACTCACACCTGTGGTGAACTTAGAAAAGAAAACGTGGACGAAACGATCAAGGTTTCCGGATGGATTAACAGTGTGCGCGACCACGGTGGAATTATCTTCATCGACCTGCGCGACCACTATGGTCTGACCCAGATCGTGATCGACCCCGCCCAACCTTTCTATAAAGGTATCGAGCACTGGCGCGTCGAAACCACCATTTGCTTCGTAGGCAAGGTGGTTAATCGCCTTCCCGAAGCCATCAATCCCAGGTTAGCTACTGGCGAGATAGAAGTGGTGGCCGAAGAGATGGAAATTCTGGGTGAAGCAAAAGTTATTCCGTTCCAGGTGGCCAAGGATGAAGAATGCAACGAAGCACTGCGCCTTGAATACCGTTTCCTGGATTTGCGACGTCAGAGTCTGCACAACAACCTGATTCTTCGTTCCAACGTGATTGCCCGCATGCGCGAGCTGATGACCGGAAAGGGTTTTATGGAAATCCAAACCCCCATTCTTACCAGCAGTTCCCCCGAAGGCGCGCGCGATTATCTCGTGCCGAGTCGTGTGCATCCCGGAAAATTCTACGCCCTCCCGCAAGCACCCCAGCAATTTAAGCAGTTGTTGATGACCTCCGGGTTCGACCGCTACTTCCAAATCGCCCCGTGCTTCCGCGATGAAGATGCCCGTGCCGACCGCTCGCCGGGTGAATTCTACCAGTTGGATATGGAAATGGCTTTCGCCACGCAGGACGATGTCTTCGAGGTGAACGAAGATGTGCTCTACAAACTTTTCACCGAATTTTCCGACAAGAAAGTCGATCAACCGCCATTTGTACGCATCCCGTTCCGTGAAACCATGGAAAAATATGGGACCGACAAACCCGATCTGCGCAACCCGTTAATCATGCAGGATGCCACAGAACTCTTCCGTGATTGCGACTTCAAAGCCTTTGCCGGTGTGGTTGCCTCGGGCGGCGTGGTTAAAACCATCGCGGCCAAGGGATGCGCTGGACAGACCCGTAGGTTTTTCGATGACATGATTAAGTTTGCCCAGTCCGTCGGTTCGAAAGGTTTGGGTTATCTCCGATGGAACGACGGCGAAGTACAGAGCCCGATCGCCAAATTCCTCTCCGAGGAAACACTGGGTCAACTCAAGGAGTTGGGTGGGGTGGAAGATGGCGATGTCATGTTCTTCATTGCCGATAAGCTTAAGCCCGCCACCGAAATCGGAGCGGCGGTTCGTGATGAACTGGGCCGACGTCTTGAACTGATTGACGACGAGGTTTTCAAGTTTTGCTGGATCGTTGACTTTCCGATGTACGAGTTGGACGATGACGGGAAAGTGGAGTTCAGCCACAATCCCTTCTCCATGCCGCAGGGAGGCATGAAGGATATCGAAGAAAAAGATCCGCTCGAAATTCTCGCCTTCCAATATGACATCGTTTGCAACGGAATCGAACTTTCCTCCGGTGCGGTTCGGAACCACAGTCCTGAATTGATGATCAAGGCATTTGCACTTGCAGGCTACGACCAGTCCGTGGTTGAAACCAAGTTTCCCGCACTCTACCGAGCCTTCCGCTACGGCGCACCGCCGCACGCCGGCATTGCACCAGGGGTCGATCGAATTATTATGATGCTGGCCAACGAGCCGAACATCCGCGAGGTAATTGCCTTCCCGATGAATCAGCGGGCTCAGGACCTACTCATGGGAGCTCCGGGAAATGTTGAGCACAACCAGGTGCGAGATCTTCATCTGAAGATCCATCTTCCCAAGAAGGTAGAAAAAGAAATTGAGGAACAGCTTTAGGCTCACCTCCAAACCGCATGCCTGAATATCGACTGGCCGGAGATTGGTGACTGGGAAAAGGGCGAGCCGTTGAGGCTCGTGTACGGAAAACCGTTAAGGTAAAGGGGTTAAGATGGTGGCTGTGAGTGGACTTGAACCACCGACAAGCGGATTATGATTCCGCTGCTCTGCCAACTGAGCTACACAGCCTTTGAAAAGAAGTGCAGAAGATAGTTAACCCCTCTGTTTTTGGCAAGGCCAATGTTCACTCTTTTTCCGCTGCCAATTCCTGTAGCGTTTGGCCTTCGGCATAGACTTCTTCGATCACTGCTTTACCGTGCAGAATGCGGACGTTTGCCCAGCAGTTGGTGTTGCGCGTGGCTTCTCTCGCAAGCGTCTCGGCGCGTGGTGCTTTGGCTTCATCCATGTAGAAGCGGTTAAAGGGAATATCGATCCGCATTCCTCGATGAATGCGGGTTTCTGTTTCCGGTATCCAGTCGCTGCGCGGTCCAAGATATCGGGTTTTTAGAAAGGAGCCGTTTTCTGGTTTTTCGCGGCTCCATCCGGTGAAAAATGCAAACCCATCTTGATCGGTTTCCAGCTTGGCGTAAATGGGGGTTTTGTAGGCTATCCCGACCTTTTGGTTTTTAGGGGTGGGAATGTAGTCCATATCGATTCCCAGTCGGACATAGCGACCTTGAAATGGGTCGGCGGGATCGATCGGGCGGGTCTTGAACCGGAACATCGCTCCATTGTGCAGGATGTTTTCCCGGTTTTGGATCATGGTGACTGGAACTGCGAGCTGGATGGCAATTAGAATGCCGAGAGAAAGTGGGGCTAATTTTTTCATGAGGTCACCTCCTTCTGTTTTTTGCGTCGTGCCATGATTAGGTTGGTGGTAAGGAAACACGTCCCCAGAATAATGAATACGATGCCACGGGCGAGGAAGCCTAGATCTGCATCGAAAAAGCGAGTAACCAGCAACAGGGCTAATACGGCCATTCCTCCGTTGAGCTGTCGGAGTTTGGTGTTTCGGCAACCCAGTACGATGTACATGATGCCGAAGAAGAGCATAAAGCCATTGAAGATCAGCGCATTGAGAAGATCCGTTTGGTCTGCCATCGATTGGATCAAAAAGCACAAAACTCCAAGGATTGGAAAAAGTGCGAGGACGATGGTTTCGATGGAGTTGCGACGGAAGGCTTTTATGGCTGCGAGCAACCATCCGGCGAGTAAGGCAAGGGTGATTCCTCCGTCCAGCCATGCGCCCCATGCGCGGTGGTTCCATCCAGAGCGCACATAGCTCCAACCAATCTCCTGCCACATATCGCTCCATGTGAAGAGATAGGTAAGGAGGCCGACACCCACAATCCCGAAGGTTTTAAGCGGATTACCCCATCCCTCGCGGTCGCTGTAGAGATGCATGCCCAGCAGCGCCGATCCGCTGAGCAACGCTGAGTAGGCGATGATCCAAAGTCCGGGAATGGTCTTTTCAAAAACAATTCCGGTAGAGATGCAGAATGCAAAGAGAATACCCCACAGACTCAGCAGGGTGCCCGGTGCGTGCCGATCGTTGCGGATCAATGACATAAGCCGAATGATCGGTGGTAGCATAAGCAACCAGAATCCGGCCGCATGGCCATAGGTTTCCTGAGCCACGCCACTCCAACTGCAAGCGAGTGCCAGATAGATCAGATACACTCCTGTCGAACGCAGCAGGAATATAAGGGGAAGAATCAGCAAGGCCCAAGTCAGCAAGAAGGCCGGGGTATCGCTCGGCAGGTGGTAGGTTTGTCCGATCAGGGCAATGGATGCCCCAACCGCCAGCGAATGGAAGAGCCCTGCCGATTCTCGCAACGCAATGCCGCCTTTCTTTATCAGCGCGACGATGCTTAAAACCGAACCGATCACGAGTGGACAGAACGACAGCACTGCTCGAGCCGGACGGCTCAGTTCATCCCAATTATGCGCAAACAGCAGGATAATCCCTGCGCCGATCAGCAGCGAACCTAGAATGGAAAATGCAGCAATCGCCCAGTGCATACCACTTTCCGTATTTTTAGCGTAGTAAGACTTCAATCGCCCCGCTGCCTCCGAAGAAATCACCCCTTTGTTTTCAAGGATAGGTAGTTCCTTCTTTAGCCACTGCGTGTGTTTTGCCGATACTTTTCTCATCATTATTCTCCAGTTCTCTTTGGTCGTTGGATCACTCAGGCCAAAGCGCCAAGAGGTTCCTTTGGGATCGTTTTTTGGAGAGTGATTTTTAGCGTTCTTAGCATGCGGTGGTTTGTTTCCGCATCCTTGACCGCAATGCGAATTGCCCGGTCACCCATCCTGGTTCCCATTTCGGCGGCATTGCGAATAAATAATCCCTGCTCGCGACATCGGTGAATCAGTGTTGCGGCATCGGGGTGGTCGTCGGTTAGATGGAACAGGATGAAGTTTGCAATTCCCGGGATGATTTCCTGAATACCAAGTTGCCGCAGTCCTTGCATTAGTTGCGTGCGGAGAAGGTGGGTTTCTTCGTAGTATTTTGTGTAGTAGTCGGGCGATTGTAATGCGTGAACCGCAGCGATCTGTGCCGGAAGGCTGACTGACCATGGTGGGATAAGTGCGCGCAAGGGTTCTAATAAGCTGGGAAAACCACAAAGATAGCCAACCCGCAGTCCGCTTAGGCCATAAACCTTGGACATGGATTTGCAAACCACGATGTTTTCACGTTGAGCCGCGAAGGGTTCCAGTGATTGACTGTGCCCGGCATATTCGACGTAGGTCTCGTCGACCCATATGCGGGTAGAAGACGGGCATTGACTGAGTACCCTTTCAATTTCCGGGCGGGGAATGTGTCGGCCGGTCGGGCTGTTTGGATTAACCCAGACCAATAGATCGAACCCCTCCTTGAGTTTCTTAACGAGCCGTTTGGTATTCAGACGATACCCTTCGTTTTTCAGTAGTTTGAATCGCTCGACGTGGCATCCAATGACTTTATCCAGAACATGCACATACTCTCCATAGGTCGGATCGAGTATCAACACGCGCGATTTTTGTTTCAGCCACTGCCTGAAGGCCATAAAAATCAAGGGGGAAGAGCCGCCACCTAGCAGGATATTTTCGATACCAACCCCGCGTGTTTTGGCAAGAATTTGAACGAGGCCTTCGGCATGGTTGGGCGGGGATGTGCGCATAATCCAACCGAGTTGTTCGTGTATGGCTTGGAGGGCTGATGGGCAAGGAGGAAACCACGCGTCCAAGACATCGGCATTAATGATTTCATTGCGACGGTTCAAATCGTAAAAATCGTTGCCGATGGCGTTGAAGAACGCGCCTCCATGGTAGCATTTGGCCGGACGGCGAAAGGAGATGTTTAATTGCCAGTCCACTTGTTTTTCGAGCCGATTGAGTCGGTTGTTGAACCGGGTCAGTTCTTTTTCAATCGAGCCAAGCGGGGCTGCCAAAAGGTCATATTCAAGAGGGCCGCACTGGAAGCGGCGGTTGACGTTGTGCATTCCTGCCCGCAAATACATATCCATCACTTTCCGATGGCCAATGGCCATGAGCCGTGTTCCTCCATGGGCTTGTACCCACCGAAAGGCAGCGTACATCAACGCTGGAGCGACCATCGACCCCCGCGCCGAATCAATTACGGTGAGCGCGCGGATTTCGTATAGATGTTCGTCGAACGAAAATGGGATCGTATTCCGCTCAAGGTAGTGGTCTATGGAATATCGGGGACTGGTGGGTGGAGTGATACCCACAAACCCGACCAACTCTCCATCTTCAATGGCCGTGATATAAATGCTTGCGAGTTCGGGTCGATCTGGCAGAACGCCGGCGGTGCAAAGAGCGAATTGCCCCAACTCTTTGGCATAAACGTCGTGCCGAATACGGTCGATGTCGGTGTGGTTCGTTGCGAGTGAAAGTAGTAGTCTTTCTTTCATGGGGTTCCCCTGTTTTTGTCTTACACTGCCACGGTCATTTTCTCCAATGGGTTCTGTTTTTTTATGGTACGCAGATTGTGCTTGAAGGTGGTACGCCTCCATTGGGTGAACTCGTCGGAATAAAGTTTTTTCGTGAGGGAGTGAAATCCCTTCCGGAGTTCTTTTTCGGTCATTCCCAACGGGTGGAAATTAAGATCGAACAACGTGCACTTTTTCCAATTCGTCGGCTCAATCAGGCGATGGGATTTTTTAAGCCGCTCATAAAGCACCGTGCCGGGAAACGGGGTGAGGATGGTGATTTGCACTTCGTACAATTCGGCCGTTAGTACAAAATTATAGATGTCGTTAAAGACCTCCGTGGTTTGCCCGTCGAGGCCGAGAACAAAGCACCCGTTGACCGTGATGCCGTGGGATTGGATGGTGCGGATTGCGCTTTTGTAGAGTGCAAACCGATTTTGTTTCCAGTTGACGTTCAGCTCCAATCCGCCGAGCGGCTTCCAGGTTGGGCTCTCAAACCCAATGAGCACCTGTGCGCAGCCGGAGTCGCGCATCATCTTCAACAGCTCGTGATCTTCAGCGACGGAGAGGTCGGTTTCGGTGAACCATTTAATTCTTCGTTTTCTAAGCTCCGGCAGTAGTTGCTTCCAATAGGCTTTGTTAATAAAGCTGTTGTCATCCGCAAATTCGATGAAGGGGTGTGGCCAGATTTCACAGATACGGTCAATCTCCGCCAGCACCTTGTCGATGGGTTTCTGTTTATAGCATGAGCTGATCAGATTTGAGCCGGCGCAAAACTCGCAGTGGTGTGGGCAGCCTCGACTCGTCTGAATGGTCAAACGGTTGTATTTTGAAATATCCAGCAGCTCAAAAGCGGGCATGGGGGCATCGGCCATGCTGTAGTTCATCTTGCGGGCATCGTAGATCAGTTTAAGGCATCCTTTTTCTACATCGGCCAGCACATCAAGCCAAACCGCCTCACCTTCACCGAGAACCACCGATGTACAGTATTTTTTAGCCTCATGCGGTAGCGCCGTCACATGAGTTCCGCCCATTACCACCGGTGTTCCGAGCGCGCGGTAGCGCATGGCTAGTTCGTACGCTTCGTTGATTTGCGCGCTGTAGCTGGAAATGGCAACCAGATCAAACCTATCATCCATATCGACGGCCGTCGATGTGGATGATAGGTTTGGGATTTCAATATAATGGATATCGTGATGTTTGGGCGTCATGCCTGCTAGTGTCAGCAAGCCTAGGCTTGGCAACGATGCGATCTGTTTGCTGCGCTCCACAAATCCGGGAAGCGTCAGTCCAAGTTCTAATAGTTCGGTGTCGCACGCACGAATACCGCTCATTGCTATGAATCCAATTTTCATCATTACACCATCCTTTCAATAAATAATATGATTGAGACAAGTACCGAACCTGCGGGGATAAAAAACAGGTGGCGGAACGCCGGTCGGAAGGCACTGGCGTAGCAGACCGTTGGCATGGTGACCGCACCGACCAGCATTAGGATCGATGCCATCGAAGATTCCACGCCAAGCACATTTGCGGTCAGTCCAAGTCCGAGATTCAGGAACCCAATGCCAAAGAAAGAAACATGCCCAAGCCGGATCAGCCGACGAGGCCACGACGTGTAGCCACCCAACCAATCGGGCTTATGGAAAAACAACCCGGGGATGGCGCCGGAAATTGCGCCGAGTAAAAACCCGATCCATGCTGCAGTAATGTTAATCATGGCGATTCTCCTTTAATGTAGACGAAAGATTACCTCCGTCTACGTTGAAAAAACCGTGTTCAAGAAAGTGCTTCGTTTGCGCGATGACGTTTTTATTCCAAACCATGCAGGCGTGGGTGGCGTGGAGCTGGATATAGTCGGTGTAGACGGCGGGTTTTACGCGGGCGAGAGCGACCTTGCCGTCATCCGGCCCGGGAATCAGCATGGAGAGAATCGGGTTTATCGTGCGGTCGCCCGCAATGATGCCCAATTCGAACTCCGGAGCCTTCAGCCGGAGCGGGTGGCTGTTGGTTCCGGTGCCCAGCTGATTTCCGGCCGGCCCATTAATCCATTGATAGAGAAAAATATTTCCGAGCCTATCGGTTACTTCACTGCCGAGGCTTGGCGGCGCAAGCATGACCGTTCTTCCAAGGTTGGGCAGTTCGTGCTCTTCGAGGTGCTGGCGCAGAATAATGCCGCCCATGGAGTGGGTGACGAAGTGCACGGTTTCGGAATCCTTGATTTGCGGTTCCAAGGTTTGAAAAATCTGCACCGTCAGCTTTTCGATGGTTGCAGAGGTGGAGGGATAGTCATGGTTGATGACGGTGTATCCATCCGCCTGCAGCTCTTTCGCCATTTTGTTCATCGCGTTGCTCGATCGGGCGAGGCCGTGGAGCAGAACAACGATTTCGCCTTTGGCTGCGGGTAAATGACAGGGGGAAGCTTCTCTGGAAATTGAGATGGCAACCAGCCATCCCGTCAGAAGTATTAGCAGCAGCGTTTTCATGATTGATTTGCTCTGTTTTGAATTGCACAAAGGTCAAGCTTTCCAGTTCCAAGGGTTGGAAGCTCCGGGATATGGAAAAAATTAGAAACACGGGGGATCCATAGATTGGGAATGTCCAGCTTCCGAAGCTTGGCAATCAGGCTTTCGGGGTCGCCCGCTTCAGGGGTGTAGCACACGGCCAGTTGTTCGCCTTTGGGTTCGTTGGAAATGCCAACGACCGCGACGCACGGTTCATCGGATTCGGAGGCCAGCTGTAGCGCGTCTTCAATGGCGCCATGCGGAACCATTTCGCCGGCAATCTTACTGAAGCGCGAAAGTCGGCCTGTTAGGGTCACGAACCCGTCTGAGCTCATCCGGGCGATATCTCCCGTGTTGTACCATCCATCGCACAGTACTTCGGCGGTTTTTTCAGGTTGCTTAAGATAGCCCTGCATAACGTTCGGACCCTTCACAAGCATTAGCCCGTCCTCACCATCCATTCGTGTTGCGTGCGTTTCAGGATCGACGATACGGATAGCAATGCCGGGCAGGGGAAGTCCGTTTCCGAGCAAGGCGACGGGAGAGAGCTCGGTGCATCCATAACCTTCGGTTGGTCGGATGGAGAACTTTTCTTCGAACGCATCAGCCAGCTCTGAATGCAGTTTTTCACCACCGGTGATCACCGTTTTAAGGGTTTGGAAATCTTCCGATGATGCCTTGCGCATATAGTTTTGTAAGAAGGTGGGAGTGGCAAGCAGGGCGGTTAATTTTTTCTCGCGGATCAGGCGAACAACGCGCCTGGCTTGCAGAGGGTTGGGGTGATAGGCCACGCGCGTTCCCTTAAGGAGAGGCCACCACAGCAGAGCCAGATAACCAAAGGCATGGAAGATCGGAAGGATCGCGCAGACGGAATCTTTATTCCCGAATCGATTGACGGATTGGACTGCGTCGATGTTGGAGATTAGGTTTGCATGGCTGAGCATAACGCCTTTGGGCGTGCCAGTGGTGCCGGAGGAAAAGATAATGGCGGCTGTATCGTTGGGTTGTGGTTCGCGTCCGCCCGCCAGCTGTTTTGGTGTGGAAAATAGAGCCGCCCCCAGAGCGCGGAAGCGTTCGAACCGTCCGAGATCTTTGAGCAGGTCTTCGAGGTAGAGCCAGCGCACGGGTGGATTCGGTTGGTCGATCTTCTTCATAAAGCGTCGCGAGGTGATGATGTATTTGAGACATGACTGTTGAATCGCGGATTGCTGGGCTTCCTGCGATGCCGTCCAGTTAAGGTTGATGGCTGTTTTCCCGGAGAGCGTGATGGCGAGGTTGGTGACCGCATTGCTCAATGAGGTGGGTAGGTAAACCCCGACGCAGGGGTTGTTCTTAACGCATGGTTTGATCCGGTTTGCCAATGCAATGCTACGGATGAGTAGCTTGCCATAGGAGGCTTTGCCGCCGAGTGTGTCGCTGGCGATCGGGTGGAACCAACGTCGGCGAGCCTGTTTTAGGAAAGTGTGACTGAG
Organism: Pontiella sp.; assembly: GCA_029935255.1. Classification (GTDB taxonomy): domain Bacteria; phylum Verrucomicrobiota; class Kiritimatiellia; order Kiritimatiellales; family Pontiellaceae; genus Pontiella. Next base: position 919 of record JAOZKS010000058.1, on the reverse strand, counting down.
CGTTTGTTTGGGTTGTTGGCTCTTTTCGGTGGCATACGCTGCGCCAAGCTCGGCAATCACCCGGCGGGCTTCGGCTGCGGAGGTGTTGGAGGGCAGGGGCGGTCCAAAACGAACGGATACGGGGTAGGGGAGTTGGCGGGGGTGTTTAAATCCGGGTTTGCCGCGTTGGAAGCTGAAGATGCTGCCCCACAGGTTCCCGATATGCGCCGGGATAATCGGGCAGTTGCTGTTTTTAACCATCCGTTCAAAGCCTTTGTTAAATTTCATCAGACTACCGTTCTTGGTCAGTTCGCCTTCGGGAAAGATGGCGATGATAGCACCAGCTTCCATGGCCGCGCGAGCTTCTTGCAAGGATCTGGCCAGCGCACGCGGTCCGTCGGACGTATGGATGGGAATGCAGTCGGTCAGCTTGAAGATCGGTTGACACCATTTCCAGGTTTTAAAAACATCGCGCGAAACGAGGAAACGAACAGGGCGCTGGGTGGCGGCTTGAAGGATCAGCGCATCGGCGTAGGCCGTATGGTTGCAAATGAGTAGGGCGCCGCCTTCGCGCGGTAGATTTTCTATGCCTTGGAAGCGGATTTTATAGAGTCGGCGGATTAGGCGTGTTAGGCAGAAGCGGGTGAAAAAATTCGGCAGGCGCATGCAGGCGAGTACGGCAGGAACGGCGGCGAACAACCCAGTTGTGAATACGCAGGTGCGGGCATCAAAGTTTAGAATATTGGTTTGCACATAGAACCATCCAGACGCGAGAACCATGGCGCTAAAACTCAAAAAACTGGATGCACCGAAGACTTCACCGCGGCGGTCCGCAGGAATACGATGCTGCAGAAAGGCGTTGAGGGGCACGAGGAACATGCCGCACGATGCGCCGATGGCGACAATCCATAGGCCGATCGCAATTGGGTGAGCGCTGACC
>JAOZKS010000315.1 GCA_029935255.1 Pontiella sp. | reverse complement strand
GGGGCATTGATGAGCGGAAGTTGGTCGAGCCCCTTGTATTGTTCTTGGATTTGCCATGCATATACGGTGCTTGAATCATAACCGACGGGCAGGAAATGCATCCATAGATCCACGTCGATATTCACAAGATCCAGCAGGGTAACCTCATCGTCCACCCGAAGAATATCCTCGGTACTGGAGTAGAAGTTGAATACGTCGGTTAGGCTTTGAATGGTTGAAAAACGATTGCGCCATGTGAGTTCCGAACGGATGTCATTGGTCGGGAAAAGCCGATACCATTCGGCGGCATATGTTTCGAAGGGATAATCTTCCCAGCGATAGTTCTTATAGAAAAACCACCCTGCGTCATGAACGGCAAACAACGAATCGGGTACTAGATCGCTGTCGGGGGTGACATCGCCATAAGATTCCAGTGCTACAGCGGCATCCAACGCATAATATTGATTAACTGTTGCCCCGTGGTCGCAGATGGCCGATCCCGTCACCATGTTGCCGAGGCTGTGCGCCGCAACAACCGGGCTGTTCAATCCGTTCAGATAGCTTGCCAGTGCCGGAGCCGTAGCAAACGCATGAATCACAGAGTGGTGATAGTGCTTCTTGCTTCCAAGCGAATCCGGTGTTCCATCCCAGAGGATGCCATGGAATTTCGCGTTGGATCCGGAGTGCCAGAGGCGTTTGAAGATATCGGCATTCCAATCGCGTCCTGCGGTTTCATTCACATTGAAGCCATGGATAAAGACAAAGTCCTTGTCGTTGGTTAGCTCGTCCGGCCAGTTCGAGGGTTCTTCGACAAAACTAACCCCATTCGTCCGCAAGTTTTTGGTGCGGTACATGTTGGTGATGGAGGTGAACGAAAAATGGTTGGTCGAAATTTCGACTTCCGACCCATTTTCCAGAATATGAACATAGAGTTCTGCATTCGTGATGACCCCGGAAGCGGCGATCAATACCAGTTCATTTTCGGCAAAGGTTTGCGTAGTTTGATTACCCAATTCCAAAGTTTGGATCTGTCCTGAGAGGGTTTGCGCCAGATCAATATCGTGCAGGTATTCCATACTATTGCTCGCGGTCATAGTCGTTGGGATATAATCCAAAGCTATATTCGCTGACAGCTTGAAGGTTTGGTTTGATTCCGTTCCCGTAAACATAGCGGGGAAAAAATCTTCCATATCCGCTTCGGGATAGTTGGCTTCGGGATAGTTGGCCTCGTTCCCGTCCTCATTCACCCAGAACCTGTAGGGATGGGATTCATCAACCCGGCTCCAGTCATTGGTGGAAATGGTTCCGTTGCGGTCGCAGTCCATAACCAAGGTCTGATCGGAGGATGCTGGTGGATCGAGGGTAGAGAGGACGATAATCTCCTCTGCAACATAGCCTACCGTGTGAAAGCCACCATACTCAGGATTCGGGCAATTAAGAGCTCCGTACAAAGGGGGGGCAGCGTTATAGTCAACGTCTCCAACCATGTGCCAAGCGGTCTCATTATCGGTCTTGGTAAAGGTTTTATTGATGGTACCATCTATGGACAGATTATTAGTGATACTTTCCATTACGGTATACTTAAAATACCCTTCGTCATAGAGCTCCCAGTCGCTCCCTCGGTCATCGATACTGGCATATCCCCGGTGTATCGTAGGGCCAAAGCCAAAACTCTGGAGCTGGTCGAGAAAAGTATACTTACCATTCTTCTGAATGTAGCAGAAATCCAATCCCCAACCATCATCCCCTGCTGTAGATTCAGAAGAACAGTAATTAATATTCTGAACATAATCTCTTCGTGTTAAATAGTCTATAGTACTTTTTCCAATTAACTCTGCATACGCCATCGCTGTGATATCAGATGGATCAAGCATATCGTTTTCCACCTGTTGGAAGCGGCACTCGACGGTAACTAAATGTTTAAGGCAGGCAGAAAGCTTTTCCTCCGTCCAGAGATTGGAAGCATCCACCAATAAGGGAGTGCCATCTGAAAGCAAAGCCAATCCTGCCGGATCGGACGGACTCGCCTGCACCAGATGGTTGATAAAGGATTCGGAGCCATCATAAGCATTCAAAGCCAGTGCAAAAACTTGCTCCTTACCAACCCAGGAAAACCCATCTTTAGGGGTTCTGTAGAACCGTCCTCCACTTACCGTTGGGTAAAGCTCTCCGGATGCGGTAGCCTGCCAAGTTCCGCACTGCGCCTCAACCCATGCACCGAGTGTTGTTGCTGAAGTTTCTACAGTGAAGGTTCCATTGGTTCCATCCATTGCCAAAATCCGCATATTTATCGCTTCATAGGGGCTGCCTGTTGCCCGATAAAAATTCTGGGGTGGTGTGTTCCAGTCGCCGGGCGCGCTGTCCACCGAACCCGGAACAGACCGCGGATCGCCATCATCGGCGGGAGGGGCAATCGCAGGAGCATCGTTTGTGTAGGGGTTTGAGTTCAAGGCATACTCGGTCACGTTGTCAATTCCATCGCCATCGGAATCCACGAACGAAAGTGCCATGATACGATAGAATCCGCTGGCGCCCTCCCTTGCCGAATTCCAGACCGTGCTGGCAGCCCATTCCGAATTCTCGATCTCCCCGTTGGCGACCGCCATGATGTATTCCGGCGTAATTTCGTAGGGTACTTCGGTCGGAGGATTATTTGATTCCCCGGAGGAAGACTCTACCAGCGGCGAATACAGTACCGTTTCGCCCTGAACGAGTGACACGGTAGAATAATCGACTGTATCCCACACATTTGCCGCAAGATTCGTACTCTGATCAATAAACAGATAGGCCCCGTCGAAACTAGGCGGATACTCAATCGTGATATTCCCGTCCGAATATTCCGCGATTCGAAACTGCTGTGCCACCACCCCGCCGCACAACACCCCCAACAGAGCCACAGCTCCAACCAACCCCAACCAACCCCAACCGTCTCATCCCATACTCCTTTTTACTGGTTCAAATATATCCGCCTCATGAATTAAAGAAAGGAAAAGATATGCCGAAAACTCGAACCCGCCAATCGTCTAAACTATTTTTTACTATGGCAAAAATAGGTTAGCATCTGGCATACCTTTGCAATACTCCCCTTATGGCAGATCCAAAATCAGGAGAGAAGCAAGTCAATATCGAGATCTCCATCAACCTATGGAATCGATTCGAAAAATCGTGCACGATGTTCAAGAAAAAGCATGCCGTTGCGGCAAGCCTTCTGATGTTCATCAAGGTAACACCGAAAAAACAATTCAAGCTGATCCAGCAATATATCGATGAAACCAAAGGCAACACCTGATGCTGAGGCAACAGGATTCCCTCTTCCCGGCCGGCATGCGTATTGCGGGAATAGATCTCCTGCCCACCTGCCTGCAAACATGCTGAATGCGTGAGCAATGTTTATCGACACGAAACGTCGCGGAAGGCTTCGGGAAGCTTTTCGATAAGGTCGGG
>JAOZKS010000314.1 GCA_029935255.1 Pontiella sp. | reverse complement strand
CCCAGTCGATGGCTTCTTGTTTGAAGTAGTCGCCGAAGGACCAGTTGCCGAGCATCTCGAAGAAGGTGTGGTGATAGGTGTCGATGCCGACGTCGTCGAGGTCGTTGTGCTTGCCGCCGGCGCGGATGCATTTCTGGGTGTCGGCGGCGCGGCCGGGGGTGTAGGGGCAGTTGGACTGGCCGAGGAAGATGGGCACGAACTGGTTCATGCCGGCGTTGGTGAAGAGTAGGTTTGGCGAATCGGGCAGCAGGCTTCCGGATTTGACGATGGTGTGCTGCTTCGACTCGAAAAAGTCGAAAAACGATTGGCGGATTTCTTTCGATGTCATGGTGCTATTCCTCTCCTTTTTCCAACGCTTGGATGCCAACTTCCCGTCGACAAAATCAAGCGGAGTTTATATCGGGAATACGAACTTGATGCAAGATATGGAAACCGCTGTCGTTCCGACGAGGTTGGATTGCCCTTGCCTTACTCGACCATCTCTTGTTCTAATGCGCCGTTTTATGCAGGTTTGTGTGACCATAGAGGAGCTAGGTGTCGAGATGAATGGATTAGGTTTTACCCGAAGAGTTATTATTTATGTTGCCGCACTGATGCTGATAACCCACTCCAGCGCCTTGGCAAAGCTGGCTGGCGAGGGTGCGTACACTGAAGGGCTCGCCGCTCTCAACGGAGACGGAGTCCCGAAAAACGAGGCCAAGGCGGTCGAACTCCTCCGCAAGGCCGCCGAAGCGGGGCATGGTGCCGCCATGATGGATTTATGTACCTGCTACCTGTATGGCACCGGGGTTGAAGCCGACTCAGAAATGGCCTTCGACTGGATTCAGAAATCTGCCGCAACTGGCTATGCGGAGGCGGTGGCCTATCTTTCCGTTTTCTACATGCAGGGAATTGGAATAGAGCAAAATATTGCCGAAGCCGTTCGTCTGCTGAAGGAGGAATCGGCGGGGGGCAACCCCCATGCCATGACCATTCTGGCTACGTGCTACGAAATCGGCTCGGGGGTTCCGGAGGACATGGACAAAGCGTTTGAATGGCATCACCAAGCGGCCTTGAAGGATAATCCGGCCTCGATGTATTTTGTCGGGCGGTGCTATGCAAAGGGCCTTGCCGACGTGGAACAGAATTATGAGACCGCTTTCTGGTGGTACCGCAAAGCGTCTAATGCCGGTTCGATTGAGGCGTTGGGCAAGCTCGGTTCCTGCCAAGCCATGGGCCTTGGAGTAAAAAAGAATGTGAAGAAAGGGTTTGGCTTAATCCAGAAGGCCGTGGAAGGGGGCGATGTCGACTCGATGCATAATCTGGGTGTTTGCCATGAACGGGGTATTGGAACGGTGAAGAATTCTGGCGAAGCGGTTCGCTACTATCGGCTGGGCGCAGAGGCCGGTAGTCATGAGGCCATGTATAATCTGGCCATCTTCCTCTCGGCCAACCGAGGCAGTGAAACAAGCCCGGGCGAAGCCGCGATGTGGTATGAAAAAGCGGCAGAAGGCGGTATTTTGAGCCCTTCCAAGTGATCCCTTTTCAGAAGTAGACCCAGCTTATTTGCGAGTCACTACACTAGCTGTATTGCATGATGACGGCGCGGAGGTCTCCGCGACTGATGGGCTTGGAGAGGTAGGCATCCATCCCCGCGTCCAGAAACTTTTCGCGGTCGCCCTTCATGGCGTGGGCGGTGAGAGCAATGATCGGCGTGTGTTTGGATTCCCCCTCCTGGGCTCGAATCATGGCCGTGGCTTTCAAGCCGTCGAGCACAGGCATCTGAATGTCCATAAAGATCATGTCGTAGCTCGGGCGCTCTTCTTCGGGGACCCCGAATCTTAGCCGCTGAATCGCTTCAAGCCCATTTTCGGCCACATCGATCCGGCATCCCATTTTTTCGAGCATCTTGGTCACAACACGCTGGTTAAGCTTGTTATCCTCCACCACCAATACACCGAGGTTAAACCGGTCTTCTCCTTTCTCGGCGGGGACGGTGCTTTCGTACTCCCGGCTTTCATCCTCCATGTTCACGGTAACGTTGAAGGAGAATTCGGCACCTTTTCCCGGTTCACTGGACACGACCAGTCGACCTCCAAGCTGCTCGACCATTTTCTTGGATATGGCCAATCCAAGTCCTGTTCCTCCATATTCGCGTGTATGCGAGCCGTCCACCTGCTTGAATTCCTGAAAGATAATCTTCTGGGCCTCTTTGGAGATTCCAATCCCGGTATCGCTGACGCAAAAGCGGAGTGTACATTCGCTTCCGGTCTTTTCCAGGCATTGGACATCCACGCGCACATGGCCTTTCTTCGTGAACTTGACGGCGTTGGCCATCAGATTGATCAAAATCTGCCGCAGCGTGCCTTCATCGGTACGGATGCGCGGGAGGTCGGAAGGAACGCTGACGTTCAGGTCCAAGCCCTTTTCGATCACGGCAGGGGTAAAGAAAGCGTGGAGTTCATCGAGGATTTTTGGAACTTCGACGGCGTCGATGTTCAGATCAAACTTACCCATTTCAATGCGCGAGAGGTCGAGGATGTTGTTGATGATTTTGAGGAGGTTGTCGGCCGAGGCGGAAATCGTTTCAATATATTCAGCCTGCTCTGACGAAAGGTCGGTATCCCTTATCAATTGCGCCATACCCAGCACCCCGTTCATGGGGGTGCGGATTTCATGACTCATATTGGCCAGAAACTCGCTCTTGCTGCGACTGGCCTTTTCCGCCCCTTCCATGGCGGCCTGCACCTCGGCCTCCAAATGTTTCTGTTCGGCTCTCCGGCGAGCCAGCTCATTAACCATATGGTTTACCCCGCGGCCAAGCACGCCCAGCTCATCCAGCGATTTCGCCCGGGTAATTCGGATATTCAGCTGCCCCTGCTCAACGGCTTTGAGGCATCGGACCGTGTCCTGCAACCGAGACGCGGTCATGCGATGAATCAGCAAGGCGCTCAATAAGGTTGTAAACGCAATGCAAAGGGAGAACCCCAACAGAAAAGCCGCTGCGATTCCCCGCTTTTTCCACTCCGTATTGACTGCGCTCACCTTCATGTGCAACTCGCCAACCCATCCGTCTTCGGATTTCAGCGGAGTGGTTACATAAAGATAGCTCTTCCTGTTTTCGCGCCGAGATACGACAACGGATCCGGAAGCCGTCGGGACCTCCCCCGGAAGAGTTGCATAGTAATGGAATTCATCCAAAAGCTTGCCTTCAAGCAGGGGATCGGAGGAATAGATGATTTGGTTGTCGGCTTGATCCACCACAGCAAAGTAGACCTCTTCCCCCACCAGTTGCCCAAGCGCATCTCGATCGCGAACCAGCGCCCGAGATACCACCCCTGCGTTCATCAGCTTTCCGGGAACCTGCGCCTGCGCGTACAAGCGTTGATCAAGCCCAGCGGAAAAGGTGTGGATATAGTAGATTCCGAGGGCCGACAGCAAAAC
>JAOZKS010000313.1 GCA_029935255.1 Pontiella sp. | reverse complement strand
CATGCCCAGACCCTACATCTTGTGGCCGGTTGAGTAAAGTGCATACCCCTTTTTTTTATAGTCATGCACAGGAGGGGCGGGGTCAGGCCTTGATTGGTGATTAAGCTTGCGCTTTATGTTCAGCAGGGTATCATTTTTATCATGGCTAGGGCACTGCGAATTGAATTTGAAGGGGCGATCTACCACATTACTTCACGTGGAAATGAGAGGAGTCCAATCTTCCGGGATGCATATGATCGGCATCGTTTTCTAACTAAACTCGGGGAAAATGTGGAGACGCATGGAATTCGCGTGTATGCCTATGTATTGATGAACAACCACTATCACCTGATGCTGGAAACTCCGAGGGCAAACCTGTCAGCGTTCATGCAACAGTTCAATACCAGCTATACCGTCTACTACAACCATCGTCACCAACGCAGAGGTCATTTATTCGAGGGGCGTTACAAGGCAAAGGTTGTTGATGGTGACCGCTATCTGCTTACCCTTGCCCGGTATATTCACCTCAATCCTGTGAAAATTCAGGACTGTAGCGGACTCACTATTGCAGGGAAGCGAACGCGGTTGAGGGGCTTCAAGTGGAGTAGTTACTGTGCATATATCGGAGAGGCGAAGTACGAGAAATTTGTTGATTATGAACCTCTGCTGTCGTTGGTGTCCGCCGATGACGGGCATTCAGAACAACTGTTTCAGGAATATGTGGAAGGTGGACTTGCTCGGGACGATGCAGAGTTGCGGGATGCGCTGGGGAGATCAAGTAAGGCCATTGGGCGGGAGGAGTTCTGCCGACGGATGGAGGCGGAGTACGGGAAGCGTGTTGAACAGTCGGGGCAGAAACTGGATGCGAGCATGAGAAGAATTGAAGTGGGGGTCGCCCCCGAGTTGGTTGTTGATACGGTATGCAGCCATTTCGGCGTTTCCGAAGAGTCGTTGAAAAAAAGGCGGAATGTTCATCTTTCTCGTGTTGTTTTAATGAAGTTGCTAAAGGAGTGTTCGGGGCTTAATCATCGAAGCATTGCAAGCATGCTTGGTGTCGTGGATGGTTCGGGGATATCGCGAGGGATATCACGCTTGAATGTTCTATTGGAAGAGGATGGCGAAAGTCGCGGTAGGTACGAAATGCTAAAACAACAAATTATTAATCACTAATCAAGGCCTGACCCTTATGCTTGCGAGTCAAGCCATGCAATTGAATCCTCTCAGATTTGGAACGGTTGAAATCGATTTTCCCGTGGTGCTTGCGCCGATGGCGGGCTATACGGACTCGGCCATGCGGACGCTTTGTCTCGAACATGGCGCGGGGGCGGTGTATTCTGAACTCACTAGCGCAGAGGGCATTCGGCGCGATTCCGAAAAAACATTCCAAGTATTGGAAACCACAACAAACGAGCATCCTATAGCCGGGCACATATTCGGCCGCGATCCCGAGGCCATGGCCGAGGCGGCAAAGTATGTCGAACAAACCGGCCTCTTTGACTGGGTCGATCTCAATTGCGGGTGTCCCGTGAAAAAGGTGGTGTCGCGCGGGGCAGGGGCGGCGATGCTGAAAGACCTTCCGCTGCTGGGAGAGATCATTGAAAAAGTGAAGGCAGCGGTTTCGATTCCGGTCTCGGTTAAAACCCGCATTGGCTTTAACAACAATACGCCGGGCCACTTGGAAATTGCCAAGGTTGTCGAGCAGAGCGGGGCGGACATGATCGCCGTACACGCCCGCCTCGCAAAAAATTTCCACGGCGGCGATCCGGATTGGGATGCCCTTGGCGAAATGAAACAAACCCTAAAAATACCTGTCATAGGAAACGGCGGGATCAATGCTCCCGAAGAGGTCACCCGTATGATTGAATCCACCGGCGTAGACGGGGTTATGATCGGCCGCGCCGCCATCGGCAACCCATGGATCTTTAAAGAAGTAAAGGCATGTAGTTCCGGCTTTAGCCGGTCTGTGCTCGAGCGCCGCGACATGATGGCCGAACACGTGCGCCGACTGGTGGAGTTGAACGAACTGAAACAGACGGGGTCGAAGGGACCTCATCGATATTCGCCGGAAGAGGCGGCGTGTATTCAGTTCCGTACGCATATTCCCTATTATGTGAGGGGGCTATTTGATAAGAAGCGGCTGTTAATGAAGCTCGCACAGCTGATGACGGTTGATGCGATCATGGAAGAAGTGGATATTTTGGTGGAGAAAAATACGTAATAAGGAGAATTATGACAGAGAAACTTGAAATGAACGTCGGCACCCAGCCTTTGGATGCCATCATGACCGAGAAAAACATTAAGAATAACGATCTGGTGACCATTGCCCCTGCGGGCTTCATCAACCATAAGCAGATCCAGAAGGGGCGCAAAGGCCGCCGCCTAACGATGCACATGCAGCAAAAAATCCTCGATACCCTAAATATCTACAGTGCCCCCGAATCCTATGAATGGCAGGACCTGTTCACCTACCGAGGCAAGAAGGATCTTTAACGTAGACACGGCTTCCAGCCGCGTTAGGAATCTCAAGAGTATTTTGGAATGGCTTCGATGAAACCCCGATTAGTCACAGCGGGAATCGGTTTGTTTTTTGCCGTATTGGTTGCTGCGTACTGCTGGCCCTATTTGTACATGGTCAATCGAGTCAGCACTGACCAGCAAGTGGTGGCACTAACGTTTGATGATGGGCCGAATCTCCCGTATACCGCTGAATTGCTCCGAATTCTTGGGAGTAAGGAGGTTAAAGCGACTTTCTTCTTAATTGGATCAGAGGTTGCCTCACAGATGGAGGTTCCCCGAAAAATAGATCGGGCCGGGCATGAAATTGGAAGCCATTCATATGACTGGTCGATACTGTCGTTTAAGAGCCGGATTTCTGTTCTTCAGCAGATCGAAATGACTGAAGAGACCCTCTCGAATGCCGGAATTAACCACATTTCGTTGTTTCGGGCTCCAAAAGGGATATTATCTCCAGTAGCGATTTCTGTTCTCAATGACCGAAACTATGTCGTTGTTGGCGGCGATGTGATTGCAGGGGATTGGAAGTCTCATGACTCCATTCAAATAAAGGATACGGTTCTTCGGAAAGTGCGGCCGGGTTCGATCATTGTCCTCCATGACGGTGGAGGAGATCGTACGAAAACACTAGAAGCGGTCCCGATGATAATCGATGGCTTACGGGATAAGGGATATTCTTTTTTAACAATGAGTGAATTGCTGAACTTAACGAGGCTAGAAGCCTCGTCTACATTGGATTTCTGAAATGCCAAAACAGTGGATCAAAGTAGCAGGCGCACGGGAGCACAATCTCAAGAACGTACACGTAAAAATTCCGCGCGATGAGCTGACGGTGGTGACGGGGCTGAGCGGCTCGGGCAAGTCGTCGCTGGCATTCGATACCATCTACGCGGAGGGGCAGCGCAAGTATGTCGAGAGCCTCTCGGCCTATGCCCGTC
>JAOZKS010000312.1 GCA_029935255.1 Pontiella sp. | reverse complement strand
AAATTATGGATTTTTATATGTGTGATTTTCATAGGGTATCCTTAGAGGGTGATCAGTTGTTGAGATTCCCACCCTTCAGTGACAGCACTTTAATCATTTTATCGAAGTCGGATTCGATGTTTTGGGTTTTGTTGAATTTGTCGTATTCGGCGGTGGCCTTTTCATCGGCTTTTTTGCGGGAGATGGAGCCGTGGCCTTCGAGGGTTTTGTATTCGTTGAATTCCAGAAACTTGTCCACGCTTTCAGCAAAGCTTTCCATGGTGAAGGTGTTGCGGCGCTCGAGGATGTTTTCGATGTAATCAAAAAAGGCGGATACCGCTCGTTCTAGTCGTTTGATATCCTTTTCCGGAAGGTAGTTTTTGCCGATGGTGGTGTCCGATTTGAGGACTCGGCCATTGGGGGAGTTTTTGTAGGTTGTCATGCCCATCAATGGTTTTTCTGAATCGGCATTGAGGTAGACGATCTCTGCGGCGGTGTGTCCGGTGATGGCAAAGTGGAATCGGTCTTGCACGTGGGCGTAGAATTGGCGCGTGGTTTCCGACTTTGGATTATAGTCGATGCTGCATTCGGCGAAAATATCGGTGATTTGCTGATAGATTCGGCGTTCTGATGCTCGGATGGAGCGAATGCGCTCCAGTACTTCCCTGAAATAATCCTGGCCGAAATAGCGCCCGTTTTTTAGTCGATCATCATCCATGGCAAAGCCTTTGATGATGTATTCCTTAAGTAACTTGGTTGCCCAGATACGAAACTGAGTGGCTCGGGAGGAGTTTACTCGATAGCCAACGGAGATGATGGCATCGAGGTTGAAAAATTCGACTTTTCGTTTAACTCGACGGGATCCTTCTTGTTGAACTATTTCCAAAATGGAAACAGTTGCTCTTTTCTCCAATTCACCGCTGTCGTAGATGTTGTCCAAGTGCTTGGAAATGGCGGGGACGCCGACATCAAAAAGTTCCGCCATTTTCTTTTGAGGAAGCCAGATGGTTTCGTTGTGCAGGACGACTTCCACTTTCACCTGACCTTCGGGCGCGGTGTAGAGTAGGAAGTCGGTCAGTTCATCGCGGTGGGATAAATTTTTCTCGGTCTTATTCATCGTTTTCTCCGGCTGGGTTGTTCTGGGCCGATGCGATTTGCTTGATCATTTTATCGAAGTCGGATTCGAAGAGGCGATCTTGGGTGATGCGGTATTTTTCGAATTCGGTTTCGGCGTGGGTTTTGGCGAGTTCTGCGGTGACTTTTCCGGCATCTTGAAGGATCTCTCGATCCCAGAGTTTGAGGAATCCGCTGAGACGTTCTTCCCAGTCGGCCATGGTCATGGGGATTTTGCGCATGGCTTGGAGTTCGGCCATATCGAGGTATGCGGAAACAATGCGTTGCATTTGTCCGAGTTCGGGTTTGGATAGATAGTTTTTGGCGATGGAGACGTCGTATTTGTGGATTTTCCCGTTGGGAGCTCCGTCCCAGTGGGTTAGCCCCATGTTTTCTTTTTGCTGATCCGCTCGGTCGACAATTACTTCGGCGGCGGTATTGCCGTGAATGGCATAGTGCATCTTGTTTTGAATGGCGGCAAAGAAACGGTGGGTTGCTTTGGCGGTGGAATCGTAGTCCAGTGCGGTGGTGTAGATGTCGGTTATTTTTTGGTAGAATTTACGTTCGGAAAGTCGGATTTCGCGGACTTTTTCCAATTGCCGCTCAAAGAACTCATCCGTCAGGTTGCCGCCCTTTTTGAGTCGCTCCACATCCATCGTCCAACCTTGAATGGTGTAATCTTTGACGATTTGATTGGCCCATTTGCGGAATTGGACGGCACGCTCGTTTTCAATTTTAAAGCCAACGGCAATGATGGCCTGCAGGTTGTAGTGTTTGGTATTGTAGTTTTTGCCGTCAGTGGCAGTTATTAAGTATTGCTTAATAACTGCCGTTTCCTCTAATTCGTTGTCGGCGAAAATACGTTTTAAATGCTGGTTAATGGCAGGAACCGAGACGTCGTAAAGGGTGGCCATCATTTTTTGGGTCAGCCAGACATTTTCGTCTTCATAGCGCATTTCCACGCTGGCTTCGGAGCCCGCTTCCGCCGCGACAAAGGTTAGGTATTCGGCTGCTGATGAACGGATGATGGAGGTCTCGGTTTTCTTTTTCATTGGTCTTTTTATTCCTCGTTTGAGTCGGCTTCGTGGAGGGTTTGGAGGATTTCGGCGTAGGCGGTGGTGAGTTGGGGGCGTTGCTCGGCGGGGATGCTGTGGGCTTCGAGGCAGCGGGCGAAGACGTCGGTGGGTTCGAGGTCGTCGAGGGTTTCGGCGGTGTCGATCCGCTGGAGAACGCGATCCATGATGCGTTTGTTTTTGATGCGGCGGATTTCGAGGTCGGTGCCTTCGATGGCGGCTTCGATTTGATCGCGTAGGTCGCCGATAATTTCTTCGGCGGTGTATTCAATTTCGAGCCAGGCGGTGCTGTGTTCGAGTTTGAGTTGTTTTAGGGCTTCGAGGATTTGGTCTATTCCGCCGGAGATTCGGCGAAGGGGCTGGAAGCTGGGGATGGGGATTTCGGTGACGTGCGGGGTGCGGCCTTTGAAGTCGATTTGGAGGACGAGCTTTTGCTGGTTGGCTTCGCCAAAGCCCATGGGGATGGGGGAGCCGGAGTAGCGTAGGGTTTCGGATTGGGCGACTTTTTGAGGCACGTGCAAGTGACCGAGGGCGAGATAGTCGAAGCAGGCGGGAAAGGCGGCGGCTTCGATGTGGTCGAGCGATCCGACGTTGAGGTCGCGGACGCCGTCGTCGGCGACGGAGGTTCCTCCCGCCGTGAAGCAGTGTCCCATTCCAAGGATGGGGATGTCCAAATCGCCGCGCGCGGCCTCGGCGCGTTCGCCGATTTGTCGGTAGTGGGCGCGGTAGCCTTCGGCGAGTTTTGCGCGTTTGTCGTCCATGGATTCGCCGGCTTCGGATTGGCGGATGTCGCGGTCGCGCAGGTAAGGGACGGCGCAGACGATGGCTTCGGGGTTTCCTTCGGCGTTGCGGCAGATGAGAAGTTCATCGTCGAGATTCATTGCGCCGACGACATGAACATTGAGTGCGCCGAGTAGCTCTTTTGGGGCGTTGAGGAACGAGGGCGAGTCGTGGTTGCCGCCGATGACGACGACTTGGCGGCAGGAGGTGGAATTAGCTATGCGGCAAAGGAAGGAATAGTACAGATGTTGTGCCCGGTTACTGGGCGTGGTGGTGTCGAAAATGTCGCCTGCAATCAGTAGTAGGTTGATCTGTTCTTGCTCGATATGTTCGGCGAGCCAGTCGAGGAATGCGGTAAATTCATCATAGCGCCGTCGACCATGGAGTGCGCGGCCAAGGTGCCAGTCGGAGGTGTGGAGTATTTTCATTTCTAATTCTGCTCCATTTTGAACTCGTGAAATTTTTCGGATTGGGGGAATAATAGCGACTC
>JAOZKS010000311.1 GCA_029935255.1 Pontiella sp. | reverse complement strand
CGATGGAGCGGGTGACGGCGCTGATGAATAGGAGTGGCCGGAAGCGACGGGCTCCCGCTCTGCTGAAGAGCGGGTGGTTGATTACGGCGGCGTATGGCGTAATTCTGGTGGTGGGCATGTATTGCTCGGCCATTCACCGCGTTCCGTTTCGGATGGGGATGTATCTCCTGCTCTTGTTTGGGGCGGCGATCCTTACAGGCCTTTGGCTCGAAAGGCGCGCGTTTTGTTCTTATGTCTGCCCGATTTCCCATCTGCTCCGTCTCTATTCCTGCTGTGCGCCGCTGGAATGGAGAACCTCGGTAGAGTCGACGTGCAAGAGCTGCCGCGAAAAATACATGGCGCTTGACCAGTCGCTTCCATGTTCATGCCCGAGTGCACAGTCGCCCGCGGTGTTAAGCGATAATCGTTCATGTCTGCTGTGCACACAATGTTTCAAGGCATGCCCTCACGATAATATTCGCTTTTCAAGCCGCGCGCCGTTTTCAGATTTCTTTCAGGACCTATCGCTGAGTACGGCCGAGTTGGGCTTTATTCTGCTGGTGAGTGCCTTTGTGGTTTACGATATTGTCCCGGAGTGGGAGGTCGCAAAACATGCGTTGATGTGGTTGCCAAATAGAGTGGTTACGCAGTTGGGGATTTCCGGCGGTGCGGCCTCTTTTGCCGAAGGGATGGTTTTGTTTGTGGGGCTTCCGATTCTTTTCTGGGGGTTGGTCGTCGGGATGGCCAAGGGGTTTTGCAAAGAGCGCGGCATGGAGCTGGCTAAAAGCTTTGGCTTGCTGATCCTGCCCACGGTGGCCTGCACGCATATGGCGAAAGGGTTGTTCAAGGCGGTATCGCGGGTTCCATACATTGAGTTTGCTGTTTCGGATCCAAACGGTGTTCAGTCGGCCACCGCGCTCTATGAAAAGACCGCGACGGTGGATCAGGCGGCTCTGGCTTGGTTGGAGCCCATGGTCAATTATCTGTGGGTGCTGATTGCGTTGGGGGCCTTATTCGCTACGATTTTGATCCTGAAGAAATCCGCCGCATTCAAGTCCTATGGGGCGGGGGCAAAGAGCGTATTGTTTGGCGGCGTGTTGGCCTATTGGAGCTTACTTGCCTTAGCTATTTTAAAGTGGAGGTTTTGATGAACACAAAAAACTACACCAACCCGGAAGCGGAGAGTGATCCGCAGGCAAGTATTGAGATCATCAAACAGGCGATTCGGGGCATCGGCGGATTGGTTGGAGTGATAGCCATTGTGGTCGGAGTGGTTTACGTCGCTAAACTGATGGATTTGATTTTTACGTTGCTTTCAGCGCCGGAAGGCGGACAACGGGTTTTGGCGTTTGCGGAACTTCTCGGGGGTGCAAGCCTGGAGTTGCCTAGCGCTCACGGTCCCGTCCCGTTTGCGATGCCATTGGCTGTGGTGTTCTATATTGCCGGACTGTTGATGGTTGGCTGGCTGGCGCTAGGACTTATCATCACGGGCGCAAAAGTTGTGAGCTATTGTCTGACCGATCGCAAGTCGATCAAGGAACTGCTCACCTACGCATTTGGTCCAAAGGCAAAGCCGGAAGAGCGGGGTGGTAAAAAAAGCACGGCGGTTACTTCCTGACGAGTGGGGGGAAACAGCATCTATTCCGTCAGTGCCAGTACACGCATCTTAATGATGTCGTTCTGTCGGGTACGGCGCCACCACCGGGAATACAGTTGCGTTTGGTCACTTTCCCTTCGGTAAATTCTTAAGCAAGTAATATCGTGGTTCTGATTAATCAGCTGGTAAAAGAATTGATATTATTTCGCCGCTCCAAGCATCAATCTCGATGGTGGCTGCAGGATATGTCTCTGAAAGCATGGGACGCCTATATCATGACATCTTTCATTTATTATGGAATATCACTTGCGCTCACTCTGCCCCTTTTTTCCTTTTTAGTTTTCTATCTCCACACCTTTATATCTATTATCTCCCCAGTGCTTTCATCGAGAGTAACCACATGCCGCCCTGCCCGCGGAAGTGGTTTCCCTTCCTCTCGTTTTGGAAGAAAAGTAACAATGGCTTTCCCTCCAACATGCTCAATACTCGCCACACGATTTTCTTCTGGGATACCTTTTTT
Source organism: Pontiella sp. (assembly GCA_029935255.1). Classification (GTDB taxonomy): domain Bacteria; phylum Verrucomicrobiota; class Kiritimatiellia; order Kiritimatiellales; family Pontiellaceae; genus Pontiella. The sequence goes on along the minus strand of JAOZKS010000311.1, from coordinate 1,351 downwards.
ACGAAGAGTTTCTCTTGCGGAATCAACCAACTGCTTTTCAGGAAAGATAAAGTTGTTGGTTTCTTCGGTTGAACCTCCTGTTGCTAGGGGGGTGGCATCACTTGTTGAGATGGGGATATTTTTCTTTCGGGGGGATTCTTTCTTAAAAGGTTGTTGAATACCTCTCTGCAAAAATAGTTGATTTTCTCTGGATAGGTTTTCTTTTGTTCTGAGGTTTGTGATCTCATTTTGTTCATTTTCTCTGGTCAGAAAGGCTTTGGTCAGAAATAAAATTCCAATGATTAAAATCAGTGCGCTGCATATTGATGGGATCAGAATTTTTTTCATGGTGTGCTCCTCCGTTGTGGGCCATAAAAATAGTCAGTATGACCTGTTTCTATAATTTCATCTGCGTGGCGATCCCTAAGCAAGCCGGGAATATCCGTTTCAATTGCGGCATCAATATCCTCTTGGCTGGGGCCGGTTATATACATTGCGGCATTTGCTACATCATTGGAGTTTCGAAGTGTTGCATGTAGGTGATATTCCCCAACATAATATTCGTTGGTAGAATCTGCAGGAAAGTCGTCTGGGCCAACTCCGAAGAATGTACCAATAGGCCAGGAGTCTGTACGATATGTGTCGGTTTCTGTGTTCAAATAAATATATCCCCCCCGCTCAAAATGATCTCCATTAGCTCCTGATGCTAATTGCCAGTCAGTAACGCGTTGTACCTCAACGATGCCACTATTTGCAATCTCTTGCCCGCTTGGAAATTGAACAGTTGCGGATGTTTCTGGGGAAAGAACCTCCTCCTCTCCGCCAGCGGTTACTTTGGCGTGCAGGTTGAAGCGCCCAGCGATTCCTGTTGTCCAATCCATGTTGGCTCCCGTGCCGAGAACTTTCCATAGGTAATCGAAATCATCTTCGAATTTAATTTCAAATTCATGATCCGTGAAGGCAAGGCCAGCAGGTTCCGTTGTGATTTGAAGACTACATTGGTTGTTATGTTTCAATGTCATATTGGTTTGGGAAAGGGTTAGGGTAACTTTTGGAAGATGCATCGTGGCCTCCTTTCCTAGGGCGACTTTGTACCCTCCTTGAACAACCTTGTCTGGATCTTCCATGATAACACCTATTTCAGTTTCCACACCTGCAGAATAGGTCTGGCTCGAACTAGTCCCAAAGGTTTCCACAAACCGAACTTTAATCGCGTAGCTTTCGCCCTTTTTGAACATATGCTTTTCCCTGACCCAACTCTCGCCGTGGTCTCCAGAACGAACCCGCACCGTGCGCTCTCCTGTGACTTCCATTTCAAACCGTTCGTTTGCCGATAGGAAATTGTCGCCTATTTCCAGTGTCACCTCGAGCA
>JAOZKS010000310.1 GCA_029935255.1 Pontiella sp. | reverse complement strand
ATCCTCGCGTTTAACGAGAACCGTGTTGCCCAGCGCCGCGCTCATCGAATCCATTTTCTGGATCGGGGTTTCGTGCGCCACGTCGTAGACCGCCGCTTCGAGAATCTTCTTGATGTAGCTTGTTGGCATAGCTCTTCGTTTTTATCTATTCAACCGATCGATTTCAAGAATCATTCCCCCCACGAATGAATCCTATTGGATATTCGCAGGCCGACTACAGTAGCGCGCGGTCGGCCAGATTCCCGTAGCGGTGGTAGGTGTTGCAGACGGCCTGCTCGTGGAAATATTGGAGCAACTCGATGCGGCCTTCCATCAGCACCGGCTTGCGGGCAATGTAGAACCCCGCTTCGGCGGCACGGGCATAGACCACGGCGGGTACGCGGTTGGCGGCGGCATAGCGAATGCCCTGCACCGCGCCCATCCGCGCGGCGACCGCAGCATCCTCTTCCACCACAACCACGGAACCTTTCAGCAGGAAGACACACTCCTTGCTTGCAAGGAACTGAGTTGCGCCGTTGTCTAGCCCTTCCGGAATGCTCAGTACCAGCGAACAGCGCGAAGCCAGCACGGCGGCACAACGGGCCAGCGTTTCAAAGAGCGAATCGTCGGCATGCACCCGCACGACCACTTTGCCGATCGGTAGGTAGCGCACAATATTGTCTTGTCCGCGCAGGTGGAAATAATCCTTCTCCACGCCGAACTCCTGTTCGTAGTGGTGGAGATAGCTGAGCGTGGCACGTGCGGCTTTGGTGAGATCTTCCGCGTGTTGCGCGAGCGATCCCCACTTTACTTTCGACTGCCAATCCTGCACGACGCGCATCAGGCGATGATCCTTCAGGATGCACCCTTCCGGCGGAAGAGCGGTGTCGGAAAACTCCATAAACTGGGTCACATAGTTCGGGCCACCCGCCTTGATTCCGGCACCGATGGCTGACTTGCGCATGCCGCCGAACGGTTGGCGCAACACAATCGCGCCGGTGGTGCCGCGGTTAATATATAGGTTGCCGGCGAGGATGCGGCTCTTCCAGATGTCTTGTTCGCGGTTGTCGAGACTTTCGAGGCCGGAGGTCAGGCCGTAGCCCGGTTGATTGGCAATCTCGATGGCATCGTCGAGGTTTTCGGAGCAGATCACACCAAGCACCGGGCCGAAGAATTCGGTCATGTGGGTGTAGCTTCCCGGCTTCACGCCCCATTTAATGCCGGGGCTCCAGATATAGGGATTGTCATCGACGCACTCGGGCTTGAGCGCCCACTCCTCGCCGGGTTCGAGTTCGGTGAGGCCTCGCAGCAGGTCGCCCGATGGCGGCTTGATGAGCGTGGCGAGCTTGTTCTTAAAATCCCAGGCCGAACCCACGGAAAAACTCCGCGCGGCATCCACGAGCTGCTTGCGGAAGTTTGCGTCGTGATAGAGTTCCTTGTCGAGAATCGCAATCGAGGTGGCCGAACATTTCTGCCCGCAGTTGCTGAAGGCGGACTGCACAATATTGGCAATGGCTTGGTCGTGATCGGACATCGCCGAAACAATCGTTGCATTCTTGCCGCCGGTTTCAGCGGCGAGCTGGATGGATGGACGCACATCAAGCATTTCCATTCCGGTTTCGGTGCTGCCGGTGAGGATCACGCTTTTGACGGCGGGGTGGGTGGTGAGTGTTGGACCAACATGTGCGCCGGAGCACGGAATAAACTGAAGCACCTTTTTGGAGACGCCAGCTTTCCAGATACATTTGCAGAGCTCGTGCGCCACCATTACCGAGTCGGAGGCCGGCTTGAAGATGACGGTGTTTCCGGCGGCCAGCATGGAGAGGATGCCGCCGCAAGGAATGGCGATGGGGAAGTTCCACGGCGAGATGACCAGACCCACACCCTCCGGCTTGGCTTCGATATTTTCGAGGCGGTCGAAGGCCCGGGCCGTGAAGGGGTAGTATTCGGCAAAGTCGATGGCTTCCGAGATTTCAACGTCGGCTTCGCTGAATACTTTTCCCGTATCGAGTGCTGCCGCACCAACGAGATTACCCCGGCCAATACGCAACTCCATCGCTACGTTCGACAGGATGGCATTGCGTTCTTTGTATGTTTTTGAACGCCAACCGTCGGGGTCGGCCACCGCGACATCAATGGCATGCCCGGCCTGTTCGATCGAGGCCATGGCGAAGGTGTAGGCGCAGATCTTTTCATTCGCACGGTTGGGGTCGATGCTGTCGCGCGTTTTGCAGTCCTCGAAGAGCGCTGCGCCGTCGATCACCACCGGCACCTGCAAGGGCGCGTCGTTGGCGATGTTCATCCACTTTTCTCGAACGGCCTCTGCCCAGGATCGGTTTCCGGGGCGGCTCCAGTCGGTGTCGGGTTCGTTGGTAAAGTGGCCTTCGTGGAACGTGCCCATCTCGGTAGGGAAGGTTTCGGTCGAGCGATCCTGTGTGCGGTTGGGTTCGGTGCGGGCTTCGTCGATCGATGCCACGGCATCGAGGTATTGCCGTTGCAGGAATTCCCACTTTTCAGAGGAGGTCGAGAGGTCGCAGGCATAGCGGAGAAAGTTTTCCTCGGAGGTGTTTTCGTCCAGCCGACGGATGAGGTAGGCGATGGCATTGATGAACTGGTTTTTTTCGGCGACGGGAGCGTAGAGCAATACATTTCCACCGCTCTGCTGGATGGCGCGGCGAACGGGGTCGCCCATGCCTTCGAGCAGCTCATACGTGAGGTGGTCGGTCACGCCATAGTGTTTGGCCACCGTGCTGGCAAAGGCCTGTTCGAAAAGATTGTGCGAGGCGATCCCCAGTCTGACGGCAACGATATTTTCCGGTTGCATGCCGAAGAGCACCATGCGCTTGTAGTTGGCATCCACCTCGCGTTTATTGTCGTACGGTGCAAGCGGCCAGTTCATCAGCGAAGACTCGACCCGCTCCATTTCCATGTTGGCCCCCTTCACAATCCGGATATTCATCGGTGCGCCACCGGCGGCCACGCGTTTCTTTGCCCATGCGGTGAGCTCTTTCATTTTGTGGTATGAATCCGGAACATAGGCCTGCAGTACAATGCCGGCTTCGACGTCCTTGAATTCTTCCAGATCCAACGTCTTCATGAAGGCGGCGGCGGTGAGGTCGAGATCGCGATACTCCTCCATATCGAGGTTTACAAATTTGGGCTTGGTGGTTTCATCCGCCTTGGTGAATTCGTTGTCGCGCGCCACGCGATAGACCTTGGTCAGGCGGGCCACCAATTCGTCGATGGTTTGGTCGAAGGCCAGCGGCTGAATCTGAGAATAAATCGTGGAAATCTTGATGGAAATCTGTTCAATCGCCGGGTTCTTAAGGTCATTCAGATAACCGATCAAGCGATCGCTCGCCTCCTTCTCGCCGAGGACGGCCTCGCCAATATGGTTAATGTTCATCCGTACACCTTCGGCCTTGCGCTTCGCCAGATGCTCCAGGAACGGTTTCTCTTCGCCCGGCACGATCGTC
>JAOZKS010000057.1 GCA_029935255.1 Pontiella sp. | reverse complement strand
AGCAAGACGAGCCTTAGGTTGTCAATGTTTAATATTCAGACCTGACCCCACCCCCTTTTAACACCTAACGATTGAATGAGCCGGAGGGCGAAATGAACAACTGTAGTTTGCCCGACGGCTGCCAGCAGCGCTTTGATCGTATCGATGAAAAGCTAGAGGATATCCACGCCCACGCCGTAAAAACCAATGGCCGCGTAACCAAGCTCGAACGCTGGAGCCTCGTTTTCATCACCGCTCTTGTTGTCTTTCTGTCGACCAATCCAGATGGAGTATTGCAGGCACTAAAGCTCATTCCCTGGCTGAAATGAATATGTGCGCGAATGTGAGCCTCAGGATTCTTGGGTTTTCTTATATATTTTGAACTGCAATAATTCTCTACCTTTTGTATAATTAAATAGACGATTTTTCTGCGTCAGAAAGGGGATTAGCAATGAACGAAGTTATGTGGACTTTTAGGTTTCTAGATAAAACGCACCAAGAGGGCGTTTGCTCTGTTTTATCCTCGTATACGGCGGCTCGGGAAAAGCTGAATAGATATTTAAGTTCATCTGTTCACCAACATAGGGTCACATATCTTAAGTGGGTCGAATCGAAGCATGTAGAGTTGGTTAATGAACTGTTCGAAACTGAACGAGATTACTATCAACTTAAATTGTTCAAATCCATCATTGCGCATCCAGATCATGTGGATCTACAGCCACTTGCCTGTATGTCAGCATACGTTGGACTGATTTTTATGGGGTTGCGAATTCCGCATGAAATGCGCCAGAGGCTGGACATGCGCGAATATGGCTTTTTGGAAGCTGATAAAGAATTAGTAGAGACTCTTCGTTCTCGCCTAGAAGAGCTGCACGGGGATAAAGACTTCCACAAAGCAGTGGATGATTTTGGCTGTGTTGACACAGTGTGTGACTTTGTACTAAGGCATGCCAGCGATAGGGAAATCCTGTACTTGGCTGATACTGATTTAGACGATGTATTTCTCGATTTTGCAGAAGGGCGCACAACAATTGAGGAACTAAATAATCCAGCACTATTACAGCCTCTGGAAGACAGGATGCAGGTATTGCGTCGGGAGTTTGATAAATCTCAAATTCTGCGTAAAAAATTAAATGCCAAGGTCGGATCCTCTTTAGATACAATTTTTCTAGAATTCGATGAAGGTGATTTCGATATTCTCACGACCATCTTAATGATCTTCTACCGCTATGATGTTCAGCATCAGCTCTCTCTCATTACGTTCAAAGAAAAGCAGGAACATTGCTCTAAGGCCCTGAATGATCCAGGCTTACTTGCAGCATGTGCTGCAGATCCCTTTTTTTGGTTTCTATCAACCTTCTATCTTCTACGGTCAAATGGGGGAGTGGTCGGGGAATCTTATGCGGACCACGTAGTAGATCTGTTTTGCAGCCTCATGCGCTCGCCATCTCGCATAAGGCGAATAAAATGTCCTCAATATTTGGATAAACTAAAGGCCAGACTTTCGCATTTTTATTCGCCTTTTCTTCGGGAGTGCCAAGTCGAAGAACGCTCACTTGATGAATTGAATTTAAGTTCATTAGAAAGCACAGAACATTTAAACCTGTTTGCGTTAAATCTACTTACTTTGAACAATGACCTGTCAGTTGACGGACTGTCTCCAGGACAGTTCAAAGCTATCAAACGACTCCTCAAAGAAATTTTCTATCAATCACATACAATGATTCTCAACGAGCTCGCCGCACTATATTGCTCGGATCAATCGCTTGATGTATTAGCCACGTTCGAAGACTGGATAAAGGAAGCAGAGAAAGAAGATCTGGCGGATGAGGCTAGTGCTATCGAGCCTGCTGTCGACACAATCGAGTGCACACCGGAAAGGGCTTGGCGCTATGTCCATAATCCCAAGGCCGGGCGCCAGCAATTTGATGAAATCGTTTTTTCAGAGGAGGACGCACTAGATTCCTATTTCCGGAAAAACAACATAGATTCTATCATCGGTACAGGGAGTATCATTCGTGCTGTAGATCGTTTTATTCAGACCGAGGACAATCATAAGAACCTCATGATAAAAGAGCATACTGGCGATTATAGCTGGCATAAAGTCAAGCGCGGCAAATTGCGTATACTGTTGCATGAGGATAAGCAGGGGCATATTTATGTACATATATATCCGCGCAAGGAGTGGAAGTACTCCGCAGCCTAATTTATATGTGGCCTACATAGTGGTATCAGCCTAAGCCATTTGATTTCTCTTCTTTAAGTAGGAGGACATAACCATGCTAAAAGTCAGAAGAGGGGTCAGCCCGAACATTGTAACATTATTTCTTTCGAGACCCGAAACACAAATGGCCTCGAAATGGATGGCCTACGCCCTGCTCGAAGCCGAACTCGGGTTCCGCTGAATTAACCACTGCAAGGATATGGGAAAATTCGCCTCGATCTTGGAAAGGCTTTGCCTTCCCGCTCCCGCCTTGACCCCGAACCTTTAGCCGAGTACAAACGCTAACTAATTAACCGGAGGCTGCGCCCCCAGTTTTAACAATAGAAAAAACACCCCCCATGATGGCGCTCTTCTCTTTCAAACGGGCTTAACTTAGTGCCATTCGCACCGGTCCCGTTCTCCTGATTTTGCTTGGCCGGAATGGGTTCATTTTCGACGAAACCTTTTTCCTGTTCAGCCTCCTGTTTCTATTTTTTAACACTCTGGGTTTTCTTCTTTTTCGGGGGTGACGCATGAGGGTTGTAGCTAGGATGGAATCCATGTTCCTTTTCCATGATCGCTTCCATTTGCTGAATGATTTCAGGATGGGATACGGCGAGGTTGTTCGTCTCGGCGATATCTTTTTCGATGTCGTACAGTTCGGTTTTCGAGTCTCTTCCCCCCAAGCGATAGGCTTTCCATTTTCCCATGCGCACGGCTTGCTGCCTGCCTTTTTCATAGAATTCCCAGTAGAGGTACTTGCGCGATTCTTGTTTTTGGGGTTCTCCGGAGAGAGTGGGCAGAATGGATATTCCATCCATGTATTTTGTTCTGGGTAGGTTTCCTGCGTCGGCAATCGTTGGGAGCAGATCCCATTGGGCGGTGATCAGTCCAGAGGTGCTTCCGGGTTGGATGTGCCCGGGCCACATGGCGAGCATGGGTACGCGGATTCCGCCTTCATAGAGATAGCGTTTGTACATGCGAAAGGGGCCATTGCCATCGAAGGTTGTTGTTTTTTTATAGTATGAATCTGTATCTCCGTTATCCGAAGTCCATATCAAAAGGGTGTTTTTTTCGATCCCAAGCACTTTAAGCTCGTCCATGATCCGCCCGACATTTTGGTCATGATGGGTCATGAGGGCGCAATAGAGCTGTTCGAGTTCGGTTAGGTTTTTTTTGTCATATCCCTCTAGGCTGGGAACCCGCATGCCGCCGGGCTTTCCTCCATGAGGAACGGTGCTGGCATAATAAATAAAGAACGGTGTGTTGGCGCGGGTGTTTTGACGGATGAATTCGATGGCTTTATCCGCATACATGTCTTCAAGAAATTTTCCGTCTTCTCCAAGTACCGGCCCCTTGGGGTTTAGTCGCTCGGGGTCGTTTTCGGGCAACATTATCTTTTCACCGTTTTCCCAAATATAAGGTGAATAATAATCCCGACAGTTTATATGATCCAGAAACCCAAGCCAGTAGTCCCATCCCACGTTGGTGATCCCCTCCGGAGTCGAGCTGCCTCCATAGCTGAGCTTCCCGAACCCTGCGGTTTTATATCCGGCCATCTGGGCGACTTTACCAAGGGCAGGATGCTTGGGGGGCCAACCTTTCATTGATTTTCTATTGGCTCGCCAGAGCGAATTCCCGGGGTGGCGTCCCGTAAGCAGAGAATTGCGGGAAGGCCCGCATACGGCATTGGCGGCGTAGGCATCTGTGAACAACATGCCTGCATTGCGAAGACGATCCAAATTGGGGGTTTCAATAATGGCCTGACCTTGGGGGTCCATTCCATAACAGGGGACTTTGCCAATTCCCCAGTCATCGGTATAGATGTAGATAATATTAGGCTTTTCGTTTTGCGCTGCCATGCATAGACTTATTTGGATCGTTGCAAGGGTGGTCAGAAGGGTCGTCTTAAGTATCTTGTTTTTCATTTTATTGTTCTCGCAACCTTTGGTTTTAGAGGTGATTTTACTCATTTCTTTTTGGACTTCGTTTTGTTTCCTCTGGTTTTTTTCTCTTTTTTAATGCCCAGAAGCGGGTTGGGATCCTTGGGAATCTCAGCCTTGATTTCGCGGTGCCATGTTAATAAATCGGCCAGCAACTCGTCGCGTTTTTCTGTATGAATCAATGCGAGGTCTTGAGTTTCCCCGATATCTTTCGCTAGATTATATAGTTCAACCGCATGGTTGATTGAAAGCTTTTTTCGTCCACCATCCAAGCTCCATTCCTCTAGAAACAAGAGCAACTTCCAGTCGCCTTTTCGGATCACGCTGAGCAGGTTCCTGACGATATTCAGGAACCCGTGTTCCCGTATAATCCGGGTTTCCAGCGAGGTATCCCGGGAAATGCCAGAACATGGAGCGCGGCGGAAGCGGTTTTTTATGGAGGGCAGGTAACAGGCTAGTGCCATCAATCACATAACCATCAAGGTGCGATTTGATATCCTTAACGCCGGCCAATTCCAGCATGGTTGGATAGAGATCAATCGCCATGACGGGTTCTTTGCTTTGGCCTGGATTGATCGTCCCCGGCCAACTAATCATACATACCCTTGACTAAACACCATGCCATTGGCCGCAATTCGATCAATCGACGGGGTTTGCAAATAATCATTTCCATTTCCCGACCAATCCCGCCACCCCATGTCATCGATAAAAAAGAAAACAATGTTAGGTTGTTTGGTCTTCTCATGCTGAGCCATAGCCAACAGGGGAAGTAGTGCGAGGCTGAATATAATCCAAAAAAAATCATTCTAATTTTCTTTTTTAGGGTTCGCTACCAAAGGTAAGTGAAGTCAAACCTTAGCAATCTCCACTGTTCGTTTACGGAAAGTCCACTTTTCAAACCCATCTGATCCGAGGTTGACCTATTCTTGACTGGACTGTAGGACGAAAACAGATCTGAACAGTTAGACAGGGGAAAACAAATCTTTCCCGCCTTAGCATCAAATCCAAAAAACCGTAGGCCTACAGACCTGCGGATGCCATCCAAGCGCGAGCTAGACTTTACAACATTCGCCGCGCGACTTTTTGGCGGGGTTCAACAGTCGACTTAATTTACACGGTGCTGTCTATATACCCACCGTAGCTTCCGTCTCAATTAAACAAACCCAATCTTTTGATTAAAAGTTAGCCTACGTAAGGAACTACTTACATGAAAACAACAATCCGCTTATTATCAACCTGCTTCATCCTTGTTTCAGCCACATCTGCAACAACAGAATCCATGACAGCAGATAAAGCCAGAGCACTTTTTCCATCCACATCAGCAGAAGGATTCAATACACCCTTTAAACCGAATACACACCCAGGTGCGCAATGGTACCCCAAGGCCGGATTTGGGTTGTTTATCCATTGGGGCATTTACAGTGAAGGCGAAACCAACCCCTCTTGGTCAATGATTAAAAACTGCTTTGGAAAGGAACGGCCTGCCCGAATTCCACTCGAAGATTACTACAAGCTTGCAGATAGATTTAACCCAGATTCCTATGATCCCAATGTATGGATGGCCATGGCAAAAAGCCTGCAAATGCAATACGCCGTGCTGACGACCAAGCATCATGATGGATACTGCCTCTGGCCAACTCAATACGGAAAATACAATACCCGTACGCACATGGAAGGACGTGACTTGGTCAGGGATTATGTCCAAGCCTGCCGCAAACACAACATTAAGGTCGGCTTCTACTTTTCCCCGCGCGACTGGGCCTATAACGACCACATCTCGGGCTTTAATAATCCCGCCAGAAAGTTCGATCACTATGAAAAAGCCGTTAATCCCTTTTCAGAGAAGCAAAATGAAATTGAATATGAAAAATGGCTCGACTACACCGTCGGCCAGCTCAGCGAACTCCTGACTCAATATGGGCAAATCGATGTCCTCTGGTTTGATGGAGCCGGATGGATGGGGATCAAACGCCCCGAAGATGATTTGCGCATTCGCAACTGGATCTATCGCCTGCAACCCCAAATAGTCATCAACCCGCGCTGGGGAGGAAAAAACATAAACCCGGACTACCAAAACCATAAAGAGCACCACAGCCTCTCCTCCATCAGTCGGCGTATCGGGGATTTCTACACGTATGAATCCAAATGGCCGGAAATTGAAAAACGCAACGAAGGCCTCTATGCCGATATCTGGTTTGAATTTTGCAAAGCCTGGAAGGGACACTGGGGATACGCCCCTGCCTCCAGCAGCGACGCTGAGCCCAAAAGCATGAGACAGATCATCCACCAACTCTCCGTTCTGCGCTCATTTGGCGGAAACTACCTGCTCAACGTCGGCCCCTCTGGCGAAGGTGAAATCCGCCCGGATATTTTCGCCGAAGCCGACGTCCTTTCCCGCTGGATGACGACAAACGGAGAATCCATCATAGGAGCCGAAGGGGTTAAAACATGGGAATCGATCTCGAACTGCCCGCTAACCCGCCGCGACAACATTCTTTATGCCCACCTAACCCACGCGAAATATGATGTGGAAACCGTTCAAATCAAACTTGACAAAAAACCAAAATCCGTAAAAACGTTAAGCGTTAATACGAATATTCCGTTTGATTATGATCCCCAGAAACACCTTTTAAAACTAACATTGAGCTCAAAACAAAAAGACCCGCTCAACCTCAGCACCGTTATTAAGATTATCCAATAGAGATTTAGAACACACTTAAAAAAGGATGTTACATATGAAGAAGTTTAAATTTATTGCGTTTTTTATATTGGGAGCGTGGAGCATGGTTTCTGCGGATCCTTTGTCAATGTCAATGGATCTCTCTGGTCAATGGCACTTCAGGCTTGATCCCGATGATGCTGGGATTACGGAGAAATGGTGCGGGAAGAAACTGCCCGATACGATTCATCTGCCGGGGTCTCTTCAGGAGCAGGGTTATGGCCATGAAGTCTCGGCAGAAACGGAATGGACCATCAAAGGAAGAAATGAGTGGCTGACTGAGCCGCGGTATGAAAAATACCGGCAGCCGGGGAATATAAAAATGCCCTACTGGCTTCAGCCGGACAAGCATTATGTCGGAGCGGCTTGGTATCAGCGCACAATAGTAATTCCTGATAACTGGAAGGGTAAAAGGGTTGCCCTGAATCTCGAACGCACGCACTGGACAACACGCGTATGGTTGAATAAAAAAGAGATTGGGAAAGGAGTCAGCCTTTCAGCACCCCATCTTTTCGATCTGGGTTCCGATCTGGCTCCAGGCACTTATTCCTTAACGATCCTCGTCGACAATCGCATGTTTGTGGACGTCGGTGCCAATGCACATAGTGTAAGCGAGCACACACAATCCAACTGGAACGGAATTGTCGGAAAGATTAATCTTACCGCTACGGAATCTGTATGGATCGAAAATGTCCAGATTTATCCTGATGTAGAAAAAAACACTATTCTTGTTCGGGTAAACATAGGCAATAAAAAAGGGGAAACCGGCAAAGGCGTGATAAACCTTTCCGCCAAAAGCAGAAACGGCAATCAAAAACATGAAGTTCCGGCCAAGGATTTTCCTGTCTCATGGACTCCCGAAGGCGGTTTGGTTGAAGTTAATTACGAACTAGGAAAAGATGCCTTGCTGTGGGATGAATATTCACCCGCCCTGTATGATTTGAACATATCGCTTTTGCGGAATGGGAAATGTATTTCCGAACGCAAGGAAACAACGGGTCTACGTGAATTGAAAACTAACGGAAGGCAGTTTGAAGTCAACGGACGCAGACTATTTCTACGCGGCACCTTGGAATGCAGTATCTTTCCGCTGACCGGTTATCCCAGCACAAAAGTCGAAGACTGGAAAAGGATCATTCGCATATGCAAGGAACATGGTCTGAACCATATCCGCTTCCACTCCTGGTGTCCGCCTGACGCGGCTTTTGTTGCCGCCGATGAACTGGGGTTTTATTATCAGGTTGAATGCGGGGGATGGACAAAAGTCGGAAACGGGAACCCGATCGATCAATGGCTCTATAATGAAGGCGCAGAAATTATCAAGGCGTATGGAAACCATCCGTCGTTTGCTTTTTTTGCGTATGGCAACGAGCCGGGTGGAAAAGGAAAGGGCGATTATCTGCCGGAATGGGTAAGATACTGGAAAAAGACCGATTCGCGCCGCCTTCATACTGCTGCGGCCGGATGGCCCATGCTTGCTGACAATCAATACCAAAACTCGCCTAGACCGCGGCTTCAATCGTTTAGCGCAGGACTACGATCGAAAATCAACTCACTGCCGCCAGAAATGCGAACAGACTATACTGAGTTTGTAAATCGTTTCGAATGTCCTGTCGTTACGCATGAAATGGGGCAGTGGTGTGTCTATCCTGATTTTAATGAAATCCCAAAGTATAAAGGGTATCTGAAAGCAAAGAATTTTGAAATGTTTCAGGAGTTTCTGGAAGAAAAGCATATGCTTGACCAAGCGCGTGATTTCCAGATGGCCTCGGGGGCGTTGCAGGTGCTTTGTTATAAAGCTGATATTGAAGCGGCCTTGCGCACACCGGATCTCGGCGGTTTCCAACTGCTGGATCTCCATGACTTTCCGGGACAAGGCACGGCACTGGTCGGTATCCTAGATGCGTTCTGGGACTCCAAACCGTATGTGTCAGCAAAAGAATACCGGCGCTTCTGCTCTGAAACGGTTCCGCTTGCCAAAATGGATAAAATGGCATGGACAACGGATGAAACATTCTCTGCGGATATTGAAGTCGCGCATTTTGCTGAAGCTCCTCTGGATAATGCCCGTTCTACTTGGAGCCTTTCCGATACATCAGGAAAGATTGTGGCGTCGGGCAAATTCCCGGCGAGAGACATCTCTTTAGGCAACGGCATATCTCTTGGACGTGTAGATTTTCCGCTTAACGGGATTAAAGCACCTCAGAAATTAAATCTAGAAGTTACATTGCCCGGCACAACCGCCGCCAATGACTGGGATTTCTGGGTTTATCCTGCAAAACTAAAATCGCTGCCAGAAAACAACATACTGATTACATCCGAACTAGATGCAAAAGCGAAAAAAGCACTGGCTAACGGAAAAACAGTCTGGCTTGCATTAAAACCTGAACAAATCAAGACAGATGCCCAGATTGGGTTCACCACCATATTCTGGAATACGGCTTGGACAAACCATCGTCCACCCCACAGCATGGGCATACTCTGCGATCCGAACCACCCGGCATTTCTTGGTTTCCCAACAGAAAGCCACAGCAACTGGCAGTGGTGGCACATTGTGTCCCACTCGGCAATGATGAACCTAGACGCGTTTCCGGCTGATTTAAAGCCCGTGATACAAGTTGTTCCCGACTGGCACAAACCAGAACATCTGGCACTGGCTTTTGAAGCAAAAGTCGGGAAAGGAAAACTTTTTGTAACAAGCATCGACTTGGAATCTGATCTGGATGCAAACATTGTTGCACGTCAAATGCGCAACAGCTTTTTGAACTACCTGTCTTCCAAGTTCAATCCGAAAACGGAACTGACGATTGAAGAAGTGAACTCTTTAATCTCTGATTAATCAAAGGTGGGTTCAATTCCCCGCCCCTCTGGGGCGCTCCGATTAAGACCGCATCCAACGGGAGCTGTAGAACGGAGTTGAGCCGCACTTGTGCGTGCGAGTGGAGTGACACTTGATACCCCGACCCTTGGGTCGGGGAGTGTCATTTATTTTACGACAAGGGCTTCACAGTGTGCTTTCAACCGCGTCACCTACAGGAGTGTTTTACAATGGCCTTTTCAAAAACACACTTTATGCAACTTGCAGTAGCAGCAAGTTTGATGTTGCCGCTTTGCCTGCATGCAAAGGAAAATAACAATCATAAAAATGTCGTTTTTATACTGATTGACGATCTCGGTTGGGCGGATCTCGGTTGCTACGGAAGTACTTTTCATGAAACACCCCATATTGACAAGCTCGCAGCACAGGGGATGCTTTTTACAGACGCTTATGCCGCAGCTCCGGTTTGTAGTCCGACAAGAGCAAGTATCATGTCAGGAAAATATCCAGCCAGAATAGATACAACAGAATGGTTTGGCGGCCCTCAACCCGGAAAGAGATATAAAAGAAAGACATTTTTGCTGCCAGCTCCTTACGAGAAAGTACTGCCGTTGGAAGAAAAAACCATTGCCGAAACAATGAGAGACCATGGTTATAAGACCTTCTTCGCCGGAAAATGGCACCTTGGGCATGAAGGCTTTTGGCCGGAGGATCAGGGATTTGAAATTAATAAAGGCGGATGGACAAAAGGCGGACCGATGGGCGGGAAAAAATATTTTTCTCCATATAAAAACCCCCGCCTTGAAGAGGGGCCAGACGGAGAACATCTTCCTGATCGCCTGGCATCCGAAACAATAAGCTTTCTTGAAGAAAACAAACACAACCCCTTTCTGGCATATCTTTCTTTTTATTCTGTTCACGTTCCTCTCATGTCAAGAAAAGATTTGGAACAAAAATACAACGAGAAAAAGAAGCCAACCTCTCAATGGGAAACGGAAGGCGATCATAAAACCAGCCTTACACAAAATCATGCGGTATACGCTGGAATGATCGAGGCAATGGATCAGGCTGTAGGAAAAGTGCTTAATAAATTATCAGAACTAGGGCTGGATAAGAAAACCGTTGTTTTCCTTATGTCTGACAATGGTGGTGTGGCAACTACATCAGGATATCCCACATCCAATATGCCATTAAGAGCAGGAAAAGGCTGGGTATACGAGGGCGGCATTCGTGAACCTATGATTGTCAGATATCCAGGCATCGTCAAAGCCGGAACAAAATGTTCCGTACCTGTAATCAGCACGGATTTCTACCCCACAATCCTGGAATTGACTGGAATTGCCCCTATGCCCCAGCAGCATGTAGACGTAAAGAAATAGCAGAGAAACCGGTTCCCTTACAGAGACTCTCTTCCATGTCGTTGATCATTTCAAGGTAACCCTGCGC
>JAOZKS010000309.1 GCA_029935255.1 Pontiella sp. | reverse complement strand
AGGTAGAAGCCGCCGTGCTTGGCGCAGGCGTCGGTGACGTTTTGGCCGCGGTTGCCTTTGGCGAGCATGATCATGGAGCCGCGCTGGGCTTGGAAGTTGTCGACATAGGGATCCATGCGCTGGGCGGTGGTGGGGCCGAACGAGCCGGAGGGTTTTCCTTTGGGGGTTTTGGCGGGGCCGGCATAGTAGACGGGGTGGTCTTTAAAGTACGCGGGCATTTCTTCGCCGCGGTCGAGCATTTCCTGAATCTTGGCGTGGGCGATGTCGCGCGCGACGATGAGCGTTCCGTTGAGGCGCACGCGGGTGCAGACCGGATAGTTCGAGAGGTCGGCGAGTATGTCTGCCATGGGGCGGTTGAGGTCGATGACGGGGGCATTGTCTTCGAGTTTGCCGAGATTGGCGGGGGCGTATTTTGCGGGGTCGTGTTCGAGCTGTTCGAGGAAGGCGCCGTCGCGGGTGATTTTGGCTTTAATATTGCGGTCGGCGGAGCAGGAGACCCCGAGGCCGACGGGGCAACTGGCGGCGTGGCGCGGCATGCGGATGACGCGGACATCGTGGCAGAAATATTTTCCGCCAAATTGCGCGCCGATCTTGGAGTCCTGCGCCATCTTCAGAATTTTGGCCTCCCACTCAAGATCCCGATAAGCCCGGCCGGTTTCATCGCCGGTCGTGGGTAGGTCATCGAGTGCTCCGGCGGAGGCGAGCTTGACGTATTTAAGGGTGGCTTCGGCGGAGGTGCCTCCGATGACGACGGCGAAGTGGTAGGGTGGGCAGGCGGCTGTGCCGAGGTTGAAGAGTTCGGCCTTAAGGAATTCGGTAAGGCCGTCTTCGGTGAGCAGCGATTTGGTTTTTTGGTGGAGATAGGTTTTGTTGGCGGAGCCGCCGCCTTTGGTGACGAAGAGCAGTTCGTATTCCATACCGGTGCCGGAATAGATATCGATCTGGGCGGGCAGGTTGTTGCCGGTGTTCTTTTCGGCGAACATATCGAGTGGGGCGATTTGGGAGTAGCGCAGGTTATAGTCCTGAAAGCAGCGGTAGACCCCTTTGGAGAAGGCTTCCTTTTCATCGAAATCGGTCCAGACTTGAGCCCCTTTGTGCCCGACGACGATGGCGGTGCCGGTATCCTGGCAGGTCGGGAGCTCGCCGATGGCGGATATGACGGAGTTTTCAAGAAAGCAGCGGGCAACGAAGATGTCGTTTTCGCTGGCTTCGGGGTCATCGAGAATGCGGGCGACTTGTTTCATGTGGCCGGGCCGGAGAAAGAAGGAGACATCGGCAAAGGCTTCATAGGCGAGTTGTTCAAGCACTTCGGGTTCGACAACGAGTACGTCTTTGCCGTTGAAGAACTCAACGCGGACGCCTTCGGTGGTGATGAGGCGGTAGGGGGTGCTGTCGCCGCTGTGCTGGATGGTGGGGGTATAGGTGTAGTCGCTCATGATGTTCTCCATTTCGTGGAGAACTTTCTACCATAGTAAGCACAGGGGGTTACAGCGCAATTTTGGAGAGGCGAGCGGAGGGTGTCTGTAATGGACTTTTCAGTACGTCTTGTGGTAAGCATCGATAAACTTTGAGAGAGGAAAAGTATGAAACGAATGGGCTATGTATTGATGGTGTTTTGTGCGGTCGTGGGTTTGGATGCCTTTGCCAGAGCCGAGCGACCGAATATAGTCTGGCTGGTGAGCGAGGATAATTCGGCGAGCTGGCTGAAGCTCTACAATGAAAAGGGCGCATCGATGCCGAATATTGAAAAGCTGGCGAAGCAGGGGTTGGTGTTTAACCATGCCTTCTCGTGCGGAGCGGTTTGTTCGGTGGCGCGGAGCACGATTATTTCGGGGTGCTATGCGCCGCGCGTCGGAGCGGAATATCACCGCAAGCAGAAGGCGGTTCCAATGCCGGAGGGGCTGAAGATGTTTCCCTATTATCTCCGGAAAGCGGGCTACTACACGACCAACTGCAGGAAGGAGGACTATAACTTTGATCCAGATGATCGGGAGGGCGTTTGGAATATGTCTTCCGGCAAGGCGACCTATCGCAACCGGAAGTCCGGTCAGCCGTTCTTCCATGTGCAGAACTATGGCACCACCCATGAAAGTAGCTTGCATTTTAAAAACACGAAGCCGAAGCCCACGACGGATCCCGATTCGGTGGCGTTGTATGCCTACCATCCCGACACGGAACTCTTCCGCTACACCTATGCGCGCTATCTCGACAACCACATGAAGGTGGATGCCCAGATGGGCAAGTTTATCCAAGGGTTGGAAAAAGACGGCCTGATGGATGATACCTTCATTTTTTACTACGGCGACCACGGCGGCGTTTTGCCGCGCGGAAAGGGGTATGCCTATAACAATGGTTTGCAGGTTCCGATGGTCGTTTATGTGCCCAAAAACTGGAAGCATCTCGTTCCCGCCGAGGCCGGAAGCCGCATCGACGGCTTTGTGGAATTCGTCGATCTTTCGGCCACCGTGCTCAATCTCGCCGGCGTTGAGATTCCGGAGGGGATTGACGGCGAACCGTTCCTTGGGAAAGGCGTATCCCTCAATGAGCTGAATACCCGCGACACCACCTTTGGCTATGCCGACCGGTTCGACGAAAAATACGACCTCGTCCGCACGATTCGCAAGGGCAAGTATAAATACATGCGCAACTACCAACCCTTCAATTTTGATGGCCTGCACAACTTTTATCGCTACCGTATGCTGGCCTATCAGGAGTGGCGCGACATGTATCGGGCTGGTGAGCTGAATGCAGAGCAGAGCCACTTCTTTGAGCCACGCCCGGCGGAAACGCTTTACGATGTTGAAAAAGATCCGGATGAAGTCAACGACCTCTCCGCCGATCCGGCCTATGCCGAGAAGCTGGTTGAATTGCGCCGGTTATTGCAAGCGCAGGTGAAGTCGATGCCCGATTTGAGCTTCTATCCCGAACCGGTATTCCTCGCCGAAGGCGGCGGAAACCCGGTCGCATTCGGTCAGGAAAAAAAGCAGGAGATCGCCAGGATGGTCGAGATTGCCGACCTCAGCCTCGTCGCCTTTCCGGAGGCGAAGCAACAGATTGAGCGGGCGCTTTCCTCAGAAAACCCATGGGAGCGCTATTGGGGCCTCATCACATGCGGAACCTTCGGAGCGCAGGCTGCCCCGTTCTATGAAAAGGCCAAAGTCATCGCGGCATCCGATGGCGAGCGCTTGGTCCGCGTCCGCGCTGCCGAGTTTCTCGGCCTGACGGGCGAAGCCGACCCGCGCCCGGTCATCATGGAGGTGCTCCGGGAAACCACCGACCTGATCGAAGCCAATCTGATCCTGAATTCGGTCGCCCTGCTGAGCGACTCCAAGCCGGGGTATGACTTTGATTTGGACGAATTTGAATCCGAAGAATGGGCCACGAGCAAGAAGGGCCTGGCGATTCACCGAATCCAATATCTTCAGGAAGGGAAATAAGTTCGATTGGAGGAACGAGGGCGG
>JAOZKS010000056.1 GCA_029935255.1 Pontiella sp. | reverse complement strand
AGTTACGGGATCGGAAAACATGGCGTATCGACCTGTGATCTTGAATTCCACTGAATTACGTTTCTTGTCCATTTAACACCTCTGCTTTAATTTACACATTCAACAAAGAAAACATTGCCTCACGCTTCAGACCCAACTCTTCATCGTAATAGTCCGGACTCAGTAAATAAAACGTGTCATCTACAATGCTGGCTGCTTGCTTAATCTCATCCAAGGAACTCGAATATACGGAGACCGTGTATCTCTGTAATTGCTTTAAAATACGCACTTTTTCTTTTGGATCGTAGGTTTTCACGAACTCATCTACAAGTTGCAAGGCGTCACCATAAGGGACGACAACACCGGTCTGAGTTCCGTCAATCACAGAAAATGATTCCGCTGCCGTACGGAAAGCACAAGGTAAGCCTTTGTAACTTTCGTTGTTTTGGTTCCGATAAGCAACCGTTCCTAGCGGATTATCATTGAGCAAATTGTAGATGGTTGTCTCACCCCCGTTGACGCTGTAATCCATTTTGTCTTTCTGATCATAAAAATAATAGCGGTAAAAGTTGTTGATCACCTCATCGCTCAATAAATTATTTTCCTGATTTTCACGGAACACTCTTGCCGTAATCTCCTTTCCATTTTTAATGGTCGGCAGACGTGAAAGCTTTTCCCCTTTAACATCGACAACAAAAACGGACTGCGGCGTTGGGTTTTCCTTGTTGCGATTGCAACGCCCTGCGGCCTGAATAATGCTGTCCATTCCAGCTGCCGCACGAATCACACAATCAAACGATATGTCTACGCCAGCTTCAATAAGTTGTGTGCTTACGCATAAAGTTAACTGCTTTGTTTCGGGATCCAGATTCTTCCTCAATCGGCCAAGAATGTTCAATCGATGAGCGGGACAAAGATCCGTTGTCAAAAATGCTTTCTCACAGTCAATCGACCTGCACTCTTCATACACTTTGCGGGCATCGCCTTTGGTATTCAGAATGACAAGCGTGTTCTTGTTCTGTTCAACTTGATCTTTAACCAGCGAGGCAATTTGTTCGTGATCCATCTCCGATTGAGTTGCATCTTCAATATGAACCCGCTCGAATATTTCTAACTTCTCCGGTGCGATACTAACGATATCCGGATTGTTCGATAACAAAACCGGACGATCTGTCTTATGAAGATGTGGTTGTGTGGCTGTACAGAGAAGAACGGTTGATTCGCCAAAAATGTGCAGAAAGTTAACAGCAGCATTGAATAGGTGAACACAATTTATCGGCAACGCTTGAACCTCATCAAAAACCAGAACCGTCTCTGACATGTTGTGAAATTTGCGGAGCTTTGATGCCTTATTGCTATAAATTGTCTCAAGGAACTGCACCATTGTTGTCAGAATGATTGGGCTATCCCACCGAGAAGCCAGCAGGCGGTACTGCTCCTCCTCATCGTCACCCTCCGGGAGTTCAATGTTTGAGTGATGTTCAAAAATCAATTCATCGCTGTTGTCCGAGAAGACCTCCTTCATCTTTTCAGCAGTCTGATCAAGAATCGACAAATAGGGGATGATGTAAATTATTCGTTTCAATTTATGCTCTTTAGCGTGCTCCAAGGCGAACCGCAGGCTCGATAATGTTTTTCCGCCACCGGTCGGAACGGACAACGTATAAATCCCCTTTTTCCGATCACCCGCTTCTTTACATTGCTCTGAAATGTTTTTTCGGATTTTATTAATTTCACCTTCATCAGAAAATAAAGTCAGATAGTTTTCCAGCTGAAGAACCAAGCTTGACCAATCCGGTATTTCATCATTTATTTCCAAGCCCGCACTGTTGCATCTATCCGCATCAACAAGGCAGGAATAAAGCACCTTCGTAAGCAGATGTAGCATAAAATGTAGATTCACATTTTTCGTTTGGTTCGTTTTGCAAAAATTCAAAATTTCTGACATCAACTCAACTTCATTGATGCGAGGGCTAAATGCCTTCACAGCTTCTCCATAATGAAGCGTATCCTCACCCTTAGAAGACTTAACAGATAACGTTCTCTCGCCGTCATTAACAGGGTCAAACAAACCTCCGTGATGAGATGCGATGACGTTGCCTGTGATATCCGAGATCACAAAATCCTTAATTGTGTTCTCTATGAATTTCGCTCCCTGCAAGGCGTGGATGACCGAACCGCGAGTCACATCCTCGCCTCTTATGCTAGATTTTAAATAGTCCTGAAATGCCAATGTGTATTTCCCGAGATCATGTAATACACCGACTGTGTATCCGAGACATGCACAGCCGAAAACACCAGAAAACTTTTCGGCAAGATTCGCCGTTTCCTCGAGGTGATCAGAAAGCTTCTGATTTTTACGTGCATAATAAGTCATACAACTCTCCATTTAATGCCATTGGCTTCCAGAAGCATTTTTTGAAAATCGGGAGAATATTTCCCCAGATCGTACCAAAGCCCAGCGAGGTGCGCCCACTCCTCTCCACCAAACGGCTTGGCGAATTCCGCCGCGAGTTTGGCGACGTTGTCGAGATGCTGTTCGAGCGGTTGCCAATCCTTTGACTTCGCTCCCTCTTTGCTGTGGGCGTAGTGCTGCATAATCCGTGCAGTCTATCCGTAGATGGTTTTACTGGCGAGGCTGGGGTCCGTTTTTCGCGCGGTTCGTGGTTGAAACCATCCAAGGTCTGGATACACTGTGCTTCTTTGATTTTCGGGGAGCATGGCATGGCGGCGAAGAAGGAAACACCTATGATGGCGCAGTATCGATCGATCCGGCGTGAACTGCCGGAGGATACGATCCTCTTTTTCCGGCTGGGCGATTTCTATGAAATGTTTTTCGACGATGCAAAAATCGCTTCCGAAATCCTCGATATTACCCTGACGAAACGGCACACGACGCCGATGTGCGGCATCCCCTACCACGCGGCGGCGGGCTATCTTGAACGACTCGTCAAGGCGGGCGTGAAGGTGGCGATCTGCGAGCAGGTGGAGGATCCTTCGGAGGCCAAGGGCATTGTGAAACGCGATGTGACGCGCATCGTGACCCCCGGCACGATCCTCGACGAGGTGACGCTGGATAAAAACCAAAATAATTTTCTGGCGGGTCTTTTTCGCGAGAAGGATTGCTTTGGCTTGGCGATGCTGGATCTTTCGACGGGCGAGTTTTGGATCGAGGAGTCGGGGGATTTGGCGGGCGTGCAGGCGAACCTCTCGCGCTATGCCCCGGCGGAATGCGTCGTGGCGGAGGAGCAGCTGGGCGAGCTGGCGCTGGATGCAACGGACACGCTGATGACGCCTTGCGAGGATTGGACGTTTGAGCGATCGAATGCGAATGATTTTCTATTGCGCCATTTCGATGTCCATTCATTGGAAGGTTTTGGTTGCTCGGCGATGTCGGCCGGATTGGGCGCGGCGGGCGGGATGCTCTATTATGTTAAAACCCAGCTGCGGCGGAACCTTTCCCATGTCCGGAACATCCGCGTGAAGAATCCATCGGACTACATGTTGATGGATGAAACGACGGCGACCAATCTGGAATTGGTGACCCCGATCAATACGCGCGCCGCGTATAAGGCTACGCTGCTGAATGTGCTGGATTCGACCTGCACTGCGATGGGCGGACGGTTGTTGCGCGAATGGCTGTTGCGGCCTCTGAATAATCTGGAGCAGATCACGGCGCGGCACGATGCCGTCGATCTAATGATGGATAATCAAACGTATCTACGTTCCTTGCGCGATGTGCTGGGCGATATTAAGGATGTGGAGCGGCTGATTTCGCGCATTGGCTCGACGAGCGGAAACCCGCGCGATGTGCGGGCGATGGGTTTGTCGCTCCAGCAGATGCCACTGGTGAAATCACTGCTCTCGGGCAAGGGAACCATTCTGGAGTCACTTGGAAACGAGATGACCGCTCTGCCGGAATTGGTGGCACTAATCGATACGGCGATGGTCGACGAGCCGCCGATTAACCTGAAGGATGGGGGCGTGATTCGTCCGGGCTACCACAGCGCGCTCGACGAGCTGCGCGAGGCAGCAACACAGGGACGCAAGTGGTTGGCGGAGTTTCAGGCATCGGAAATCGAGCGCACGGGAATCAAGTCGTTGAAGGTTCGCCACAACAAGGTATTTGGCTACTACATTGAAATCAGCAAAAGCTACTTGGCCGATGTGCCGGAGAGCTATATCCGCAAGCAGACGCTGGTGAACGCCGAACGCTTTATTACGCCGGAACTGAAGGAATACGAAAACAAGATTTTCGGCGCGCAGGAGCGGTCGATCGGGCTGGAGCATGAACTCTTTACGGAGATTCGACGTCAAACGGTGGAACACCTTGAAACGATCCAACGCAACGCGTTGGCCATCGGCCAGGTGGATGTATTGAGCACATTCGCCGAGCGCGCGCTTTCAAATAATTATACCCGCCCGCTGATGACGGATAACGGCAAGCTGGAGATCCGCGATGGCCGCCACCCGGTGGTGGAGCAGATGCCGGATGCGGAACGTTTTGTTCCAAATGATACGACGCTCGATCGCGAAACACACCAGCTGATTATCATCACGGGGCCGAACATGGCGGGCAAGTCGACCTATATCCGGCAGGTGGCGCTGATTGCCATTATGGCGCACATGGGCGGATTTGTTCCGGCGGCCTCGGCGGAGATCGGGGTGGTCGATCGCGTCTTCACGCGCGTCGGCGCGAGCGACGATCTGGCACGCGGGCGGTCGACCTTCATGGTGGAGATGCAGGAGACGGCCAACATTCTGAACAACGCCACGCCGAAGAGCCTGATCGTGCTCGACGAGATCGGGCGCGGCACCAGCACGTTCGACGGCATCAGCATTGCGTGGTCGGTGGCGGAATACCTCTGCAAGAATCCGTCGATGCAGGCGAAAACCCTGTTCGCCACGCACTACCACGAGCTGACCGACCTCGCGCTGACCCTGCCGAACGTGAAAAACTTCAGTGTGCTGGTAAAGGAAAAGGGCGACTCGATTACTTTCTTGCGCAAGATTGTTCCGGGGTCGGCCGACAAGAGCTATGGCATTCAGGTGGCGCGGTTGGCCGGACTTCCGGATGCGGTGGTTGAACGCGCCAACGATATCCTGAAAAATCTGGAAGAGGGCGAGTTCGGCGACACCGGCCAACCGAAGATCGCCAAGAAACGGACGCACAAGCTAAAGGCCAATATTTCGCAACTCGACCTCTTTTGATTTTCGCTAATCCCCTCTTGCAATGCGATTGCAGATACCGTTAGCATATTTGATATAAATAACTAGGGAGAAGTTATGAGTAAGAAGTCGTTTGGCAGTTCCGCGATCTATGTAGTACTTGGCCTCGTTTTCATCGCCGTAATCGGCATTCGAACCATTAGCACCCCCGAAATCTGGACCCACCTTGCGCAAGGCAGGACCAACGCCCCCATCTCCTATCTGGCATCCGACAACGCCGTCAACACGACCCACCTATACGATAAGATCATGTATGCCGTGTGGAATATGGGCGGAGCGCCCATGCTGATTATTGTAAACGTCATCTGCTTGCTTGCCGCCTTTTTCCTGTTGCTCAAGGTTTCCAGCAAATGGGGAGGCCCGCTGAGCCAAGGGTTTGCCTTGCTGCTCTCGGGGCACTTGATTTTCCGAGGTCTGGATGTTGCCCCGCAAACCATGATGATGCTCTTCATCGCCCTCTTCATCTACGTGCTTTCCACCCAGAAGAAAACCGCGGTATTGTTCGGCATACTTATCCCGCTCCAAATTCTATGGACCAACATGCACGGATCCTTCCTGTTCGGCCCGGTCATTGTAGGATTGGCCGCAATCCAAGCCGGACAGAACGTCAAGGGTGCCAGCCGGAAAATACAGCAAAGTGCCCAACCCAGTCTGTTAGGCGGGCTCGCCGTTGCCCTGCTGGTCGCCACGCTGATCAACCCCTCCTTTGCCAAACTGCACGGACAAGTGATTGCAAATATTCAAATGCCCTACCCAGCCTACTGGTTCTCCCTCTTCAGTGAATATTTCCAAGCACCGGCACGCGACCCCCTTATCTTCCTGGTTCTTATTCTGGGGGCAAGCGGATTGATTACCCTGAAAAAGCGACTGCCCGTTATGCTTACGACGCTCGCGATTCTGGGGGCATTCCTCGCATGGACCTCGCCTCGTGCGAGCCAGCTTTTTGCCGTACTCTCCTTCCCCTTCGTTGTATTGAGTCTATCCGCCGTAGGCGAATACCTAAGCGGCTCATTCAAAACCTTTCTGGGCAAGCAAGCAAAGTTGCTGGCTCCGGCCATTCAGACGGCATTCGTATTGCTGATCATCCTCTCGCTCATTCCCGTGGTGAGCAACTGTGCCTACACTAAAACGGGAAGCGCATCGTCTTTTGGCTTCGGCATTCAGGATGAACTCTATCCCACGGATTGCGAAGCCATCCTCAATCATCCCTCCTTCCCTGAAAAAGTGATCAATATGGCTGCCGATGGCGGCTACTTGGCCTTCAACTACAACCGCAGGATTTTCATCGACCACCGGCCGGGTCGCTACGACCGAGAGCTCCTTGAAGACCTCTCCTCCATGATGCTCGGCAACACCAAGGCATACGACACCATCTACGAAACCTACCGGCCCGAGGCGATTATCATCAACACCTTGGCACCTGCCTCCGCTCAAGGCCTCGTCACCCTGCTTTCGCGGCAAATCTGGAAAATGGTCTACTTCGATGGCACCACGGCCATCCTCCTGTTGAGAAAGGAAGAGTTCGCCCCCATCCTCAACAACACCGAAGCGCAGGCCGCCGGACTGGCCAAGCTGGAAGCCGCACGCGCAGACTATGCCGCAAAGGTGGGCAATGGATGCCGCACCGGAACCCCGCCAGAACTCATCGGATCCGGAAAAATTTTCCTGGCGCTCAACCGCCCTGCGGAATCGAAAGCCATCTTTGCCTTACTCTTGAAAGGCAATACCGGCATCCCCGGCGCATGGGTTGGTTTGGGAAACAGCCAGCTTCTACTGAAAGAATTCGATGCGGCAATGGAGTCGCTCC
Source organism: Pontiella sp. (assembly GCA_029935255.1). Lineage (GTDB taxonomy): Bacteria > Verrucomicrobiota > Kiritimatiellia > Kiritimatiellales > Pontiellaceae > Pontiella. The sequence continues at coordinate 4,096 of JAOZKS010000056.1, read as the reverse complement.
ATACGGCCACCCAATTGGTTCCCAACAGCCTGATGGCATGGTTGAGCTATGCAAACGCCTGTAAGTATGCAGGAAATACTTCCGAAAAAGACAAGGCTTTGGAAAAAGCGAAGCGCCTCGCCGAGCAGAACAGAAGCAATACTCCCGAAAAACCGGAAGCACTGCCGGAACCCGAGGCCGAGTCGACCACTACGTCCTTGGAGGACATCACAGTTCCTGAATAAAACCGATTTAATCGGAATGCGCTACGGCCGGATCTTCGGAAGAAGTATCCGGCCTTTTTCGGTTAGGCGATGATCTTCATCAAACAGGAACGAATAGGAAAACAGGGCAAAACCCCGCCCTCCGGATGCATGAACCTTATCGATCTGCTGAAGGATATCCTCAATGTCGTTCTTGCAGTTGAGCCCCACCACCACCGACGATTCAAACCTGCGCCGCCCCGCAGCCTTGCGCATGGCCGAAAGATAACGATCGAACGACTTGGTTCCATAATTCATCTGAACCACCCAGTCGACCAATCCCTGCCGAACCCATGCGCGGGAATCCTGATAGGCATGGGCCCGTCCCGCCACTGGATCACCCATCACGCTGGCCGTCAACAGACAACCCTTCGGCCTTCTCATCTGCATGACATACGACAAATCGCGGACCACCCGTGTTACCGAATCGCACCGAAACTGAGTGATCTTCTTTTTAGAGACCTCCCATCCATACTTTTTAAAAAGTGCCGCCTGCGACACCGGGTCGTACGAGAAATCGGCGTGCCGCAGAATCTCCTCGTCGCTTGCCTCTGGATAGCGTTGTGCCGCAACGAGGCGGTAGTCCTCCGGATAGCGAATGTAGTCCAAATGAATTCCAGCCACATCATACGCGCAGAGTTCGTCAACAATTCCCCTCAGATGCGCCCTAACTTCGGGAACCACCGGGTTGACGAAAGCGTACCATCCAGAGGTCGGGAGCATTTTCTTCCCCAGCGAATCAACCATGAACCAGTCGGGGTGTTCCGTCCAGAGTTGTCCGGCGGCCGGAGGCGGTTCCTCCAACCCCTTCCATCCCGGCAAAACATTCAGGTAGGCATGCACCCGCAGCCCATGCGGTGCTGCCGTATCCAGCGCCAGCTGGAGCGGATCCCAGCCGGGATCGGTTCCAATACTTGAAACTTCGCCTCCGGAAAGTTCGAAGGCCCATGGTTCAATCCTGCTTTTATAGAACGTGGTTCCATTCCCGCGAATCTGAAAAAAAACATCCGTAAAGCCGGCCTCGGCAACATGGTTGATGATGGCGCGAACATCGCGGGCGGTGGTGTAGTCGAAGCGCGTCACCCACAATGCGCGAACCGGGGAGTGCCGGGGAAGGTCCGGTCGAAAAAGCGCGACCAGCAACACGGTCACGGCAACCACGCCGAACAACATAATCCACACCATTTTGATAAACTTCATTGACTCCCCAATCAGGTGCAATTTCCAGACATTGGAAATTTACACGCTCCATGACATGTTCTAATATTTTCGCGCCATCACATGAAAGGAATTTATGAAATATAAGCGTATATTGATAAAGATAAGCGGTGAAGCCTTGCAGAACAAAGAGAAAGGATTGAACCACGACCCGGAAATCCTCGCGCGGGTTGCGGTGCAATTCCAGCAGATGCTTGACCTCGGCGCCGAGATCGCCGTCGTGGTTGGCGGCGGAAATATTTTTCGAGGACTTGCCGGAGTCACCGCAGGCACCGACCGCACCACCGGCGACTACATGGGCATGCTTGCCACCGTCATCAACTCCATGGCCATCCAATCCGCTCTTGAAAATGCCGGAATCGAAACCCGCGTGATGACCGCCATCTCGATGCCGGCCATTGCCGAACCTTTCATTCGGCGCAAGGCCATGCGCCATCTTGAGAAAAAGCGAGTCGTGATCTTCGGCGCAGGCACAGGCAACCCCTACTTCACCACCGACAGCGCCGCCGCGTTGCGGGCTTCCGAAATTAATGCTGACGTATTGATGAAGGCCACGAAGGTGGACGGCATCTATTCTGCCGACCCCGTCACTCACCCCGATGCCACCCGTTTCGAAACCATTACCTATCAAGACGCGCTGTTCAAGCAACTCAAGGTAATGGATGCCGCCGCTTTTTCATTGTGCATGGAGAATAACATTCCTATTGTTGTTTTTGATTTTTTCAAGGAAAACGGAATGATTGAGGTGTTCACCGGAAAAGGCTCCGGAACGCTCGTTACACATTAATAAACCGGAGGATGAACAATGCTGGATGACGTACTTTTAGAAACTGAAGATAAGATGGATAAAACCGTGCAGTTCCTGCAACAGGAACTGACCGGACTGCGTACGGGAAAGGCTCACCCGTCTTTAGTCGATACCATTACCGTCGACTATTACGGAACTCCGACCCGCCTGCGCGACATCGCCAACATTTCCACTCCCGAACCTCGGCTGATCGTCATCAACCCGTTCGACCCGTCATCGCTCGGTCTGATTGAAAAAGCAATCATTGCAGCGAACATTGGAATTACTCCGATGAACGACGGCCGCTTAATCCGGGTTCCAATTCCCGAGCTTTCTGAAGAACGCCGCAAGGATATGGTTAAAATGGCGGGGCGCACCACGGAAGAGCAACGCGTGACCATTCGGAATATTCGCCGCGATGCCAACGACCAAATCAAATCATTGCAAAAAAGCAGCGCCATCACTGAAGATGAACGCGACAGCGCATTGGAGGATATTCAGAAATCCACCAATGACCATATTAAGAAGATGGACGATATGCTTGCGACCAAAGAAAAGGACATACTTGAAGTCTAGGCGACAATGATGAAACCCAAAGTGCTGATTGGTGTAACCGGCGGTATTGCCGCCTATAAGGTAGCGGATATTGCCAGCCAGCTGGCAAAGGCCGAGGTAGATGTTCGCGTGGTGATGACCGAATCGGCAACCCGATTCATCGCTCCGCTCACATTCGCGGCGCTCACCCAGCAAAAGGTCATCACCTCGATCTTTCCCGAAAACAATACGGGAGACATGGATGTGATCTATCCGCACCTCTACCCCGCCACCGAAGCCGATGCTTTTGTCGTTGTGCCCGCCACAGCCGATTCCATCGCCAAACTTGCAAACGGCTTCGGCGACGATATCGTCTGTTGCAGCGCCCTTTCCCTGAAACCCGACTGCAAACGCATCTTCTGCCCGGCGATGAATGTGCAGATGTGGGAGCAGCCTGTTGTTAAGAACAACGTCAGAAACCTGCTCAAGCTGGGATGGCACCAGATGGGTCCTGAAAAAGGACGACTGGCCTGCGGAACAACCGGCTCTGGCCGCATGAGTTCCCCCTGCGCCATCACCCAGATCATCCTCCATTCAATTTTTTGAGCGAATGCCAAATCGCATCCTTATTCTATCTGGTCCGACGCATGAATATATCGACCCCGTTCGGTTCATCGGAAACGCCAGCAGCGGAAGAATGGGCAAAGCCCTCGCCGAAAGGTCCATACAACTAAACTACGAAATTGAGTTTATCACGGGTCCGGTAGCAGAGGAAAATCTTCCGCGCATTGGAACCGAGCATATTCATCGGGTGGTCAGCGCCGAAGAAATGCTTGCCGCCGCAAAATCGCTTTTCCAACTCTCGGAAATCGTCATTTTCGCTGCCGCCGTGGCCGACTATGCCCCGATCGAAAAAAGGGCTGAAAAAAGGGCCAAGTCAGCCGACGAACTGACCCTGCGACTCCGCCCCACCCCGGATATCGCAAAAACCCTTTGTGCAAAAAAAGGCGAGGGTCAAATCGCCATAGGCTTTGCACTCCAAACGGCGGATGCCGAAGCCAATGCCCGGCGAAAACTGGAAACCAAGAACCTGAATGGCATTGTGCTCAACTCTCCGACCAGCCTCGGCGCAACCTGCGGCACCTTCAGTTTTCTATCAACCCAAGGCGAGCTCTTTGATGAATGGGGTTGCATCGACAAAACCGAATGTGCAAACAAGATCTTCGATGCCATCCACCGGCTGCAGGAGACTTAAGGGGAGCGGAAAATCTTAAAGTACCGCAAAGGAATGCAACCGCAGAATACGCGGAACCAC
>JAOZKS010000308.1 GCA_029935255.1 Pontiella sp. | reverse complement strand
TTCCACTGCACGGCATACGGCACGCGGAAGCCGCCTTCCCAGGCATCGCCCTTCGCGCCGCGCAGCGCGCCGTTGTCGGACGCGTTCTTCGGTTCCGGCCCGCCGTTGTCGGACAGGAAAAAGACGATGGTGTTTTCCATCAGCTTCAACTTCTCCAACGTATCAAAGACCTGCCCCACCCCGTCATCCACCGCACTGACCATGGCGGCGTAAATTTTTCGTTTTCCATCAAGGTTCGGAAAGCGCGATAAATATTTCTCTGTCGCCTGTAGCGGCAAATGCGGCGCGTTGTAGGAGAGGAACAGGAAGAACGGCTGGTTTTGGCTCTGGTCGATAAACTCAACGGCGGCATCCGAAAACTCATCCGTCAGATATTTTCGCGGCGGAATCGCCTCATGGTTTTTCATGATCCAGGTGCGGTAGCTTTCATTTTCATTCTTGGCGGCATAGCTATCCTGAATGGTTAGATCCTCCGGCAGAAACCGGTGCCCTCCGCCGAGATGCCCGTAAAAATAGTCGAAGCCGCGGTTGAGCGGGTGGTTGCTCGGATGTGCTCCCAGATGCCATTTTCCGACCACGCCCGCCGTGTAGCCTGCGGGTTTAAGCGCCTCGCCAAACGTTTTTTCCTCTTTGGGCAACCCCATGTTCGGATCGTCGGTTCGATATTGCGGATTTCGTTCGAAGCCGAAGCGCTGGCCGTAGCGACCGGTCATGAATGCCGCCCGGCTCGGCCCGCACACGGAATAACCGACATAGCCGCTGGTGCAGCGCACGCCATTTTTTGCAATGCGGTCAATGTTCGGCGTCGGGATATCCTTGCACCCGTTGAAGCCCACATCCGCATAGCCCATGTCATCGCACATGATCACGATCATGTTGGGTTTATCGGCGAGGGTCGCAACGGCCACCAGAGACAGAATTCCAAGTATGCTTTTCTTCATTAACACCCTCACTTCTTCTTAATTCGAATCCGTTTAACAAGCAGCTCGCCGCCATCTTTCACACCCACGTGCAACGTCCACTCATTGGAACCTGTGGTCTTGATCGTTTTTCTGACCAAGCCCGTTTCGCCCACAGCGCCGGTCCAGGTTTCGACCTGCCGGTTTTTCTTATCCTGTTTGCCTGCGACAAAGTTGGCGAAAAATTCTCCGCCCTCCAGCAATCCCTTTGATTCCCACTCGATCTCAAGCTCATAGCTGCTGTTGGGTTCGAAGCTTCCCGCAGGAACGGTGACTGCCCGGCTCCATTGACCCGGTTTTCCCTTTGCGGAATGGTTGCCGCTATCGACTAGGCAACCCTCGCTCGTTGCTAATGAAGGTTCAGTTTTTTTGCCGCCGGAACCACCCGTTTCATAGACCAGGTTTACGTTCTCCAGTGCCGGCTCCCCATACCGCTTCATCTGCGCGACCAGCTCGGACTGGAACCTTTCGGCAATGGGCGCATATTCGGGATCGTTGTAGAAATTGATGAGTTCGTCCGGGTCCTTCTCAAGATCGAACAGCCACGGATCATCCGAAGGGGAAAGCACGAGTTTATAACGACGGCTCACGGCGGCCACCCAACGGCTGTTGGCATTGGTGATGTAGACGATGCGATCATCGACCGCCTCCTTATCCGTACCGAGATAATCCAAAGACGTGTCTTTCCCATGAAACCCAGGCAACCCATGGGTGATGCCCATCATGGAAAGCGCCATCGGCGCGAAATCAATGTTGCTCTGCGCGCCGCGCACCACCTTTCCTGCAGGAATGTGATCCGGCCAACGGATCAGGAACGGGATTTTTGCCGATGCCTCGTAGGGATTGCCCTTGTTGTGTTTCTTATGCTCGCCCATCAGGTCGCCATGGTCGGAGGTAAAGACAACAATCGTGTTTTTATCCAATCCCTGGGCCTTCAGGTATTTCAACATTCGCCCGACATTGTCGTCGATGCACTTGACCATGCCGAAATAAATCTGCATTTGCTCTTGTTTCAACGAATTCACTGAATTCTTGCCGCTGAGCACAAGCCACTTGGGCATGGTTGAAGATTCGACCAGCATCGTGCGCGGCTTTTCGAAATGCATGTCCGAGAACATGGTGTCGTACGGCTTGCGCACCTGGTTGGGACCGTGCGGATCGGGGATCGAGAGCAGCACGCAGAACGGTTTGGTCTTGTCGCGGTTGATAATCTCCAACGTGCGGTCGGTCAGAAAGTCGGTGGTGAACGAGGTCTCATCCGCATCCTCAATATCGACCTTGATTTTCTCCGTCTTAGGATTGTAGTTGCCGATCAGCGCGGCGGTATTCCCGCTCTTCTTGAGTAGCTTCCAATGGCCGCGGTTGAACATGTAGCGGTTGTCGGAAAAACCAAACTGGCGTTTCGGCGCGAAACCGGGCTTGGCATGCCCATCGAGGTGCCACTTACCGACATACGACGTGGCATAGCCCTGGGTTTTCAACACCTCGGCGAAAGTGATGAGGCCGTCGTTGAGCGGCATGTCGTTGACCGGGGAGCCGGTATGAACGGGATAGAGCCCGGAAATCAGCGAGGCGCGCGAGGGCGTGCAGACCGGCGATGCGGCATAGTAGCTCGTGGCCATCGCGCCGTCGCGGGCGAGCGAATCAATGTGCGGGGTATCGACCTTGACGCCCTCGCCCCAGACATAGGACTGGTCGTCGCTCATCAGATCGCGGTAGCAACCCAATGTTCGGAAATTGTGTTCATCCGTATGAATGATCAGCAGATTCGGCTGCTTCGCTTTCCCGGCCAATGAAGCCGACCCGATCGACGCGATGCCCGCCGCACAGGCCCATCTTGAAAAATTTCGTCTATTCATTCTAAATATTTCCTGTTTTGCATCACTCCATCCTCAACCGGACAACCTGTTCCCGAATTTCTCAATGCTTCACCGGTAGAATTAATGTTCTCCAAAAACATGAATAAACTACCACGGTTCAGCGAAACAACCTACTGGAGGAATCTCTAGGTCCAAACGAAGAAGGCAGGGCGCTTTCGACACCGAGGCGTAGGATTTTCCCCGGTCGTAGCCCGGGGCGCAGTCGAGCAGGTGCTTGCCGTCGTAGCCGTCTTCCGGCCCGTGCATGAGGATCGGGTTACCTGCATACCCAGACCATATGGACTCCCCTCGTCATGGTTTAGGGAAGCCTTGGCCGAAAGTGCCTGTAAGGATCAACACACCTATGGATTTCATTTATTCCCCTATTCGATGATCAACCGGATAAACTGTTCTGAATACTCGTCGGTGGAGACGCGGTTGGTGACGGAATCCATTTCGGTATCGATGGAACCGGAACCGGCATCGATCACGCCGGAGGTGCTCCATGTGTCGGAAACGAGATTGGTGGTGGTTTCCACGGTATAAATCAGCCCGCGCGCGAGATAGTCGGTGCGGCGGCGATAGACATAGTCGAGCCACTCTCCATCAATTCCAAACATTGGAAGAATAGATGTGGCATCATCACTG
>JAOZKS010000307.1 GCA_029935255.1 Pontiella sp. | reverse complement strand
TAATTATCCATCCCTCTTCGGTTCCGGCGGTCCATATAATTCAATCGGTGCCGGAAGCCAAACTTTCACCTTTTTATTACGAACCCCCCAGTGGCCAGCAAACCCGTGATTGGGCCGATAGAGGTCGATATGCCGCCCTTCGATGGCTCCGCCGGTATCCTCGACGCGCCCATAGCCATAGCCGGGAATGTGCATGACCGTGCCATAGGGATAGATGGAGGTGTCGGCGGCAATGGTTCCGGGGCGTGCCAAAACACCGGATGAGGTGATCCCGACGTGCTTTAGGCGAAAAGAAAAGGTTCCGGTTTTTTGGTAGGGAATAAACAAGAACCATTTATAGCTACAACATCGACGGCAGTGGCAATAGGACGTGGTTTTCATTTGGACGACTCTTGGCTGAATTCCCTTGGGCGGGCGAATGTGCTTCGGGATGTAGAAGCGGCTTTCCTGCACAAGCCAAACCAACGCAACTACGACAAGAACCATAAGCCATTTGTTAGGCTTTTTTCGCCTTCGAGCCATTTCCAGCGGAGCCTATCGGGCGTTGAGCTGCTTGCGGAGCGACTTGAGGTCGCGTTCGGCCAAACGCACCTCAACCTTGGCATCCTCAATCGCGGGCAAATTCGGATCCTGATCCATGAGCTTTTGGTAGAAAGGCGTCATCTCCTCCTTGCTCAAGGTCTCTTTGGCAATCAATGCGGAGAGCCAGACGGAGGCGTGCCGATACTTTGGATTTTCATCCGTTGCGGTTTGCGCGGCATATTCCTTGGCGGCGGGGTAGTCGCGCGAAACAAGGGCCATGAGTCCCTTGTAGTTGATTTCCCCATACTCAGCCTTCAGCTCACGATCTTTGCCGGAGCCATGCACAGCCCCCATCGTTGCTCCGGTTGCCCCGCCAACCACGGCCCCCTGAGCAGCCCGTTCGACGGGGTTCCCGCTGAATAACCCCCAGAAGAATCCGGATACCGCACCGCCGAGCGCACCATAGGCCGCGCCCTTCTTGGCCTCTTCCCCCGCCGCCGATTTTGATTTGCATCCTGCAACCACCAGCAAGCCCACCAAAACAAAGGTTCCTGCAACGTGTACGGTCCGATTCTTCATATTCGTCACCTTTCCTTAATCAAGAGCTCGATCATAAGCGGCGCGATCCCAAAGTAAAGCGCTTCTATCGATTTCCACTCCAGCTCGGAAAAAGCAAAGCGAACCGCTTGAAGGCGACGGATCAAATTGCTACATTTTGTGGGGTTTGAAGAGGATTATATCCATATCTTGTGGTTTTAGAGGGATTTAGGCAAATGGTAGCAAAGAAGAAGCACGAATATACCGAAGACAAGATCAAGACGCTGTCGTCGCTCGAACACATTCGTCTGCGTACAGGCATGTACATCGGCCGAACGGGTACGGGTGCGCACTACGACGACGGCATCTACATCCTCGTCAAAGAGGTGATCGATAACGGCATCGATGAATTCATCATGGGCCACGGCACCCGGATCGATGTCTCCATTGAAGACGACATGGTAACCATCCGCGACTATGGCCGTGGCATTCCGCTCGGCAAGGTCGTCGATTGCGTTTCAAAGATCAATACCGGCGCAAAATACAACGACGACGTCTTCCAATTCAGCGTCGGCCTCAACGGGGTCGGCACCAAAGCCGTCAACGCCCTTTCCACCTACTTCCTCGTCCGCTCCCACCGCGATGGAAAGTTTGTGGAGGCAGAGTTCGAGCTGGGCAATCTGGTCCGCGAAGAAAAAGGCAAGACCGACGAACCCAACGGCACCTTCGTTGCCTTCTGCCCCGACCCCGACATCTTTAAAAAGTTCCGGTTCAACCCCGACCACCTCGCCCGGCGCCTGCGGTTCTACGCCTACCTCAACGCCAAGCTGAAGATCTGCTTCAACGGCGAGACCTACCACTGCAAAGGCGGCCTGCTTGATCTCATCCGCGACGAAAGCCAATACGAAAAAATCTACACCCCATTCCTCTATTCGGACAAAATGCTCGAAGTCGCCTTCACCCACACCAACCGCTTTTCCGAGGAATACTATTCCTTCGTCAACGGCCAATACACCGCCGACGGCGGTACGCACCTCTCCGCCTTCCGCGAGGCCCTGCTGCGCGGAGTCAACGACTTCGCCAACAAAAAGTTTTCCGGCGACGACGTCCGCGAAGGCGTACTCGGCGCCGTCGCCATCCGCCTGAAGGAACCCGTCTTCGAAAGCCAAACCAAGAACAAGCTCGGCAACACCGAAATCCGTTCCGACCTCGTCGCCAAAATCTCGCAAGTCGTCGCCGACCTCCTGCACCGCAACCCGATGGAAGCGAAGAAGCTGGTCGGAAAAATCGAAGAAACGCAACGCCTGCGCAAAGAACTCAATTCAGTCAAAAAACTCGCGCGCGACCGCTCGAAATCCATCTCCATCCGCATTCCGCAACTCAAGGACTGCAAGAACCACTTTAACCGCGAAAAGCAAAAGCACCTCGACACCCAGATCTTCATCACCGAGGGCCAGTCCGCCGCCGGCTCCATCGTCAGCTGCCGCAACGCCAGCAACCAGGCCATCTACACGCTCAAAGGCAAGCCGCTGAACGTCTGCGACCTCAAACGCGACGCGCTCTACAAGAACGTGGAAATCTACAACCTCATGCGCGGCCTCAACATCGAGGAAAACCTCGACAACCTGCGCTACAACAACGTCATCCTCGCCACCGACGCCGATGTCGACGGCCTGCATATCCGCAACCTCATGATCACCTTTTTCCTGCGCTTCTTTGAATCGCTCGTCCGCGAAGGCCACCTCAAGATTCTTGAAACCCCCCTCTTCCGCGTCCGCAACAAAAAAACCACCATCTACTGCTACGACGAAGCCGAGCGCGAAAAGGCGCTCGACAAAATTGGACGCGGCGCCGAGATCACCCGCTTCAAAGGGCTCGGAGAAATCTCGCCCAAGGAGTTCAAAGCCTTCATCAGCGAGAAAGGCATCCGACTCACACAAGTCTCCATCGAAGGCGACCACTCCGTATCGGAAATCCTCTCCTTCTACATGGGCAAGAACACCCCCGAGCGCCGCGAATACATCATGGAAAACCTCGTCGTCGACGAAGAGGTGCTTTAACCCCACATTCTTCGTTCAACCGGGCCGGGGAACGGCGTGCAACTCGATTCCGAGCGCATGCACCACCTTCAGGATGGTGTCGAATCCCGGATTGCGTTCCCCGGACAGGGCTTTGTAAAGGCTCTCCCGCGACAAGCCTGCATCCCGCGCCACCTGCGACATGCCCTTTGCCTTGGCAATATCGCCAAGTGCCTTCGCGATAAGCGACCGAGATTCGACCCCCTAGCCAAAATTTCAGAGTGAGATAAAATCGCTGACTTCAATTAACCAAGGAGTCGATGATGTTTCACATGAACCAAAATTTGAAGGTGGTGCTGGCGGTCGAGCCGGTAGATTTACGAAAGAGTTTTAAC
>JAOZKS010000306.1 GCA_029935255.1 Pontiella sp. | reverse complement strand
GGTTGGGCGATCAACTTAATGCCCGGCAGCATAAGGTTCTCGCCCGAATGTTTGCCGAGGGGTTGGAAGGATTTAAGGGAGGTTTAAGCGCTGATAACTATATCAGCATTGCCAAGACCTCTGCATCAACCGCGACGCGTGATCTAAAGGATCTGGTAGAGAAGGGGACGCTCATCCGAATCGGTGAACTAAAGCACACCCGTTACCACCTGAATCTACTCGGTTTTCAGTCTTGATGATTGGGATCAGGTAGCAGCTCTTTCGAAACTATAACCCGAGAATTTTTTACGCCTGTTTCGAATCCTATAAGGACACCTTTCAATATGGTTATGTTACGCACAACATAACTATGGCAATGCGAACTTTTTTTCCGAACCCCGCTTCAGCCTCAACCCCAGTTTTTCCCGATAGGACACCAGTCATTGCTTAAAGCGAACTCCCGTATGGCTTCAGAGGCCTTGCCCTGTTCAGACTGATTTAGAAAATGTTGTTTTGATGATTTCCGCAATCCGGGGAACCTGCTCGCTTGTTGGGTTCAGCATGAATTCCGGAACGGGCTGTTCCCAGACATTGGAAAAATTCTCTTCTGGTTTTTCTGGCTCTCCTTTTTTCAGAGTTTGGAAAACGGTGAGGTTGCGGATGGCTTGCTGTAGCGGGGCGATTGCGCCATCGGGGAAGCCGTTTTCCTGCAGGAGGTCGGCCATGGAGAGGTTGCGTTCGGCTTCGGCTTTAAATTTGGCCATGCGGGCTTTGGTTTTCTCTGATAGTTGCGGCGGTTCGGGGGTGGGATAGAGCGGCGTGGCTTGGCCGGTTTGCTGGAGAAGACCGGAGTCGATGAGCCGCTGGAGGGTGTCGGCGGTTTGGCGGTCGAGCAGTTCGATGTCGCGGGGGGTATCGAACAGTTCGTTTGCGATGGCTTGGATACGTTCCTGAATCTGCGAGGGATTGCCGTCGATGGTGATGATGAGTTTGGTCTGTCCGTTGGCGGTGCGCTCTTCGCAGGAAAGCAGGGTTTTGCCCAATTCGGCGGCGAGGCGTTTGGCAAAGGCGGCGGGCTGTTCTGCCTCTGGAATTTTCTCTGGCCGGGTAGGTGCCGGTTCCGGCGTTTCCATGAGCTGTTCGAGGCGCTCGAAGAACTTTTGTCCGCTGCCTTTCATTTTTACGTTGCTGAACTCGCCGATTCGATCGAGCACGGCATCGGCAAGTCCTTGTTTGTTCGCGAGCGTTTCGATCATTCGGTGCTCGATGGTTTTTTCAGAAACCAGATTGATGACGGTGACGGGTCTGGTCTGGTGTTTTCGCCAGACGCGGGCAATGCGCTGTTCGAGTTTGGCGGGGTTCCACGGGAGATCGCAGTTGATGACGACGCTGGCGTTTTGGAGGTTTAGCCCAACTCCGCCGGAGTCGGTACTGAGAAAGATGCGAGCCTGCGGGTCGTTTTTGAAGCGGTTGATTTCGTCGCGTCGTTTCTTTTGCGGGACACTGCCCGTATGCCACACGAAGCCGATTTCCTGTGCCTCACAATATTCGCGAATCAAGCTGAGCATTTTGATCCACTCGGAAAAGATGACGACTTTTACGTCGGAATCCGCCAGCACCTCTTCAAGTAGGCTTTCGATCTCTTCCAGTTTCGGGCAGACTCGGTGCTCTTGATCTAGAATGTAGGGCGTGTCGCACACCATCCGCATCATCGCCAGTTCCCGCTGAAGTCTCTCCATCTCCTCTTTCCGCAACGGACGTTTGCCCGCTTGGTCGAGAAGTATTTTTACTTGGAATTCGTGTTGCTTGTAGAACCTCGTTTGCACGGGACTCATTGGAACGAAGAGCGTTCGGTCGGTGCGATCTGGCAACTCTTTTTCCACATCGGCTTTGCGGCGGCGTACCATCAGGGGCTTCACGCGTTCGTGCAAACGGTCGAGGTTTTTATATTCCTCCGGGCGTCCGCGTTCGTCGAATATGTAGTATTCGCGATTGAAACGGAAAAGCGACCCAAGGCGGGCAGGGTCGATAAAATTGATGATGGAGTAGAGGTCGTCGATGCGGTTTTCAATCGGGGTTCCGGTTAGAACGAACGCATAGCGGCTCTGGAGTTTTTTAATGGCCTGCGCGGTTTTTGTACTCCAGTTTTTGATGCGCTGGGCTTCGTCTAGAATGATTATATCCGGTTTCATGCGGTCGTTGATTTCGCCGAAGTCGCGCATGACTTGTTCGTAGTTGACTAGCGTGAAGAAGGGGCCGTTTTCATAAATCTTCCAGCGTTTTTACGGAATGCCGAAAACAATCTGGTTTCCAAGGTCTGTAAACTTGGCAATCTGCTCTTCCCATTCCGACTTGAGCGATGCCGGCGAAACGACCAGTACGCGGCGGGCTTTTCCCATCCGGTGCAACAGCGCACACGCGGCCACCGCCTGAATCGTTTTGCCCAGTCCCATTTCGTCTGCGAGCAGGGCGCGTTCGGTAAAGGCCAGATGCAACATCCCGTCGCGTTGATAGGGATAGAGCGGCAGTTTTGTTTCGCTCACCGGATAGTCGCCGGAAACCACCTTCGCCTCATAGTCCCGCCGAAGCAGCGTCCGTTCCGTCTCCCGGTTTCGTGATTCCAGCCACGGCTCCACTTCTTGCGAAATTCGTAGTTTCGACGACCGCGATTTCTTCGCCCGTTCCAGAAACAGCTCAGGTTCTTCAATCAGACCATCGAAGGAAACGACTTCCTTTAAAGCCGCTGGAAGGTGAGTCCAGTTTCGTTCAATCCATAATTCATCTCTGCGAGGCACAACGTCAATCCGGTCAGACCCGTTTTCCAGCGCCTCGTTGAATGCTTTTCGTCCGGCTTTCTGCAGGTGCATCAGAACGGCCTCGACATGCTTGTCGGTGCCCAGTCCGTTGATTTGGAAGTCGATGGTGTCCGATGCAAAAACGCGGGTTTTCAGGTCGCGGATTTCAACGGTGTATTCTTCGCCGCTTTGGGATTTAACGAGGAAGCTGGAAAAGATGGGATGTTTAGGGGCGATATTTTCAATGGAAAGCGGCGGTTCTTCCATTGCCCGGAGACGGCGGCGGTTGACCTCGTGTTTATCTGTTGTGTTCCAGTTGGTGATTGGCGGCAGGCTCTGTTTTAGCTCTTCTGCCGGGTTCAGTTTCTTCTTCGTTTTCCGTTTCTTCATCCGTCTCGTCCTTTAACTCAGCGCAACAGGTTGTTGGGGTTTCTTCCGTATTCAGCCGCCGCTTCAGCCATAGCGTTTACAAAATCGGATCATAGCAATAATGCTTCTGGCGATGGAAGTTTATATCCAAGGGCCTCGTATCCCTTGATTCGGCGTTCAAACATACGACCAAGAACAGAGATACCTTGATCAACATAGTCGTAGACGCGGACTTCGCTTTTGTCGTCATGCAATCGGTGTAGTCGTCCTGCATATTGAGAGAGGATTCCCCTCCACGAGACCGGCATGGCGAGGAACAGCGTATCCAGTCGAG
>JAOZKS010000305.1 GCA_029935255.1 Pontiella sp. | reverse complement strand
TCGCAGAGTCCCATGGGAATCGGATCACCGATGACGGTACATTCAAAATCGAGGTTGGCATCATAGCGGATCGTATCAATGGCGCGACTGGCGGCGCGGGCACCATGCAGAAGCCCGGCCCCTTCAAAGGCGGGACCGGCCGCCGTGGCGCAGGCCGCCATTTTCCCGTCTAGGCTGGCGACCATCTCGCCGTTGGTGCCAATGTCGACCAGAACGCTAAGTCCTTCCTTTTCCCCAAGGCGGGAAGCATAGATGTCGGAGGTGATATCGCCCCCAACGTATCCTGAGATGGCGGGTATGTCCTCGACGAGTGCTTCGGGATGGATGTCGATATCCAGTTCGGCGGCGGTGCTTTTAAAAGAGTGGCTGACCGGTTCGAACGGGATGACGCCGATGCTAATGGGGGATACCCCGAAGAAGAGATGCATCATCACCGTGTTGCCGGAAAGGGCCAGATGGACGATCTGTTTTTTGTCCATACCGCTTTCGGCGCAGAGTCGGTGGATGAGCGGGTTGAGGGTGTGACCGATCACCAGTTCCTGCAAGGTTTCCAGATTACCAGGGTCGTTGCAGAGCGAGATGCGCGATACGACATCGTCGGCCTTGAGAATCTGTTGATTGTAGAGCGATTTCCGACTCAGGATTTTACCGCATGAGAGGTCAATTAGCGCCGTCACGACGGTGGTGGTTCCGACATCGACCGCAATGCCATACCCCGCCGGGAACTGCGGATTAAACGTGTAGTCGGGGATTTCCATTTCATCGGCAATGCGTGCGCCGTCGAACGAGATGACGGAAGAGCGGGGAAGGAAGATTTCGGCCTCTTTGCTGAGCACGGTGGTTTGGCAGGAAAGGACCTCGCGCCGTTGTTCGGGGAGGACTTCGATCTCTTCATCGAAGACCCGGTAGCGGCCGCTTCCAAGCAAAACATTGCAGCTGGCGCAGGAACCGCGGCCGCCGCATTTGGCTTCGATATGCCACCCCGCCTCGCGAGCCAGTTCTAAAACAGACCGGTCGCTGCCGGAGTCGACAGCGACCGTTCGTCCATCGAAATGGATTTCAATAGACATGCAGCCTACGCGGCAATGCCCAGCGCGATCTTGGCCGCCTTAACCGCGGTGTTGGCATCGTCGGAATATCCATCGGCGCCGATTTCGTTGGCATACTCCAGCGTGACAGGCGCTCCTCCAATGAGAATCTTGGTGTCGGAATCCTTCAGGGCATCCACGACTTCCTTCATATAGGGCATGGTGGTGGTCAGCAATGCGCTCAGAAGGATAACCTGTACGCCGTCTTCAACGGCCTCGCGATATTTTTCCACGTCGCAATCCACGCCGAGGTCAACGACCTCGAAGCCAGCACCTTTAAGCATCATGGCCACGAGGTTTTTACCGATGTCGTGGAGGTCGCCTTTGACGGTGCCGATGGCTACCTTCCCGATCGGCTCGTGTCCGGCCTCTGCCAAAAGGGGATCGAGAATGTCGAGTCCGGCCTGCATCGCGCGGGCGGCGATGAGCATTTCGGGGACATAGGCTTCGTTGCGCGAAAAGCGATCGCCGATTTCCGCCATGGCGGGAATCATGGATTCCATGAGAATCTCGGCAACATTAACGTTCGATTCGACGGCCTCTTGGACGAGAGTAATCACATCCTTGCGTTTGCCTTTCAATACTGCTTCGTAGAGTGCTTCAATTTTGGCCATTTTCTTTTCTCCGTATATTTTGGAATACCTATATTTAAGGACACATTAGAGCTGAAAACTCAACTTGTAAATAGAAGGTATGGGTTGATAAATCGTACAATCTTGCTGCATTAGAACAGTCCGATTATCTTTCCGGTGTCGACATCTACGTCGATTCGCCGAAATCCCGGATTGGACCCTGTTCCCGGCAGTAGCTTGATATCCCCGGCAACGGGCACCACGAAGCCGGCCCCTTTGTAGATGAGCACATCGCGGATCGGCAGGATCCAATCTTTCGGTGCGCCCTTTAAGTCGGGGTTATGGGATAGGCTGAGATGGGTTTTGACCATGCACATACCCATCTGTTTGATTTCAGGATCAGATTCGAAGAGGGCGATTTTCTTTTCAGCTTCCTCCGACCATTCAACACCCGTTGCGCCATAGATTTTTGTGGCAATGGCGTGGACGCGATCTTTGAAGGGCATATCGAGATCATACAGGTAGTCAAAGCTGTTTTCCTCTTCGCAGGCGGAGACCACGGCTTCGGCCAGTTCGACCGCGCCTTCGCCGCCTTTGAGCCAGTGTTGGGAAACCGCGCAGCGTGCGCCGTGTTCCTCGGCAATGCGTCGGACGAGGTCGTGTTCGGCTTGCGTGTCGGTGTAGAATCCGTTGATGCAGACCACCGGGCTGACCCCGCTTCGCTGCACGATTTTAATATGGGAAACCAGATTGGCGCAGCCTGCTTCAAGCAGCCCCAGGTTTTCTTCCGTATAGGCGGCATCCAGTGGTTTTCCCGGTTTAACGGCTGGGCCGCCTCCATGCATCTTGAGCGCACGTACGGTGGCCACAATCACGACGGCATCGGGTTTGAGTCCGGAGTAGCGGCACTTTAGGTTCCAGAATTTTTCAAAGCCGATGTCTGCGGCGAATCCGCTTTCTGTTACCAGATAGTCACCCATGCGGATGCCGAGAATGTCGGCAATCACCGAGCTTTGTCCGATGGCAATATTGGCGAAGGGGCCGGCATGCACGAGGACGGGATTGCCTTCTATGGTTTGCACGAGGTTGGGATTGAGTGCTTCGACCATCAACGCGGTCATGGCACCGTCCACTTCCAGATCGGCGGTGGTGACCTCTTCGCCGCTACGGTTGTAGGCGACGACCATTTTCCCGATGCGTTGGCGCATGTCGCTCAGGCTTTCGGCAACGGCCAGGATGGCCATGATTTCGCTGGATACGGTGATCTGGAAGCCCGAGTCCATTTCATAGCCGTCCATCTTGCCGCCTTTTCCAATGGTAATGTTGCGCAGGGACTGTGCGCAGAAATCCATGGCCCATTTGAGTTGGACTCGGTCCGGATCGACATCGAGCCGCTTGATGCCGATTTTTTTAAGGCGCTCGTCATCGTAGTTGTTTTCATGCTGCATCCGGGCGGTCAGTGCGACCATGGCGAGGTTGTGGGCGTTGGTGATGGCATCGAAATCGCCGGTAAGGCCCAGTGAGAACGGGGCGAGTGGAATACATTGTGCCAAGCCCCCGCCGGCGGCGGAGCCTTTAATGTTAAAGGTGGGGCCGCTGCTGGGTTGGCGAATGGCTCCGACCGGTTTTTTGCCGATTACGCCAAGCCCTTCCACCAGGCCCATTGTGGTGGTGGTTTTCCCTTCGCCGAGCGGGGTGGGGGTAATGGCGGTGACATCGACGTATTTACCGGTGGGCGCGTTTTTCAGGCGTTGCCATGTTTTGGTGTAATCGATCTTGGCCACGTTGCGTCCCATGGGGATGAGCTCTCCCTCTTGCAATCCCAGTTTTTCGCCAA
>JAOZKS010000055.1 GCA_029935255.1 Pontiella sp. | reverse complement strand
AGTGAAAGGGTCATGAAACTTTCCGCGTTATTTTATAAGCTTGAGAAGTTCCTTGAACCGAGGGTCGGCGGCATCTCGCAATAGGGCAAACAGGACGGTTTCAGTGGGGATAACCTGTGCCCCGGCATCCCGCATCGCCTGCAGAGCCCGCTCTTTGTTTTCCGGCGAACGCGACGACACGGCATCGGCCGCCACGAACACTTCGACCCCGTCCTCCAGCAGGTCGATCGCCGTCTGGTAGATGCAGACATGCGTTTCGATCCCGACCAGAATGGCTTGCCGGCTTCCCGCTGCCCGGAATGCCCCCATGAACTTCGGTTCACCACAACAGCTAAAGGCTGACTTTCCAAACACCGGAACATCGATGAGCAACGATCTGAACGGCTCGCTGGTTGCGCCTAGCTTTTCAGGAATCTGTTCGGTTCCAAGGATGGGAAGTTCAAGTAGCTTGGCACACTGGATCATCCGCGTCAGGTTACCATCAAGCACATCCTTCCCGTCCATCATCTCATGTAGTTTTCCCTGCACATCGACAAACACCAGCATCGCTTCATCACGTTTCAGCATCATGGGCTCTCTGCACCGGTTGCGATGGTAGAGGCTAGGAAGGCACGTCGTTGAGTGTCTTGAATGGACATTGCTTGTTAACTCCCCGGGTTGAATGCTTATTATGTACTGCGTAGTTTTAATCGGTTTCAATCTGCGTGATCTGTGAGCTAAACCGAAAAGTTGTCGACCTCGCGGTAGGCTTGGATAAGGCGCAGCTCGCCTTCTTTGCCTTTGATGCTGTTGCCGTGCTCCATGCCGACGATGCCCTTATAGCCCTTTTTGTATAGATGCCGGAAAATGTTCTTATAGTTGATCTCTCCGGTAGTGGGTTCTTTGCGCCCGGGCACATCGCCAACCTGAATATAAGCCGTTTCATCCCACGCACGATCGATATTTTCGATGAGGTTCCCGATTTCGATCTGCTGGTGGTAGAGATCGTTGAGGATTTTGCACGACGGGCTGGCAACGGCTTTGCAGATGGCATACGCCTGCGGCACGGTTTTCAGGAAGACCCCGGGGTGGTTCATGAAGTTAAGGGGCTCCAGCACCATCACGAATTTGGATGGTTCGAGCAGTTCGGAGCAATATTTGAGGTTGTCGACGACGTTGGTGAATTGATAATTCGCATCGAGATTAGGGTTATACGCGCCGAGCACGACGGTGGTCCATTTTGCGTTGACACGCTTTTGGGTTTCAATAGCCCGTTCACAGATTTTCTTCAGCTCGGCTCTTACCGCTTTCGGGTCAGCCGCAATGCCTTTTCCTTTATTCCTTTCACCAAGGATATTGGAGGTCATCATGAGGGAATTCATGCCGAATCCGATAACGAAGACCCCCATGGTCATGTTGAGTCGGGCCAACTCGTCACCGATTTTTTGCTGGAGCTCAGGGGGCTTACCCATCATCCCGTTGTCTTCGATGGAACGGAATCCATGGTCGTGCATGAACTTGATCTGGTCGATCGGGTCGGGACCTGCACTATTCCTGAAATGCCAGAAGCCGGGGGCATAGTTCAGCTTGAAAGGAGCGGCGGACTGCGCCATGACTGGAGTAGAGAGCGTCGCTGCGCCGATGGCGGCCGTTGTTGTAGAAAATTCACGTCGATTCATTTTTTCCTTTTAATACCAGGTTCAAAAACTTCTTCGTACAAATGGAGGCAGGGTGCGAGAGCCTCCAGCGGTTTATACCGCTACGGTTTCGCAACGGGTTGTGTGCAGTATGGTCGAATAACCAATAAAATAGTATTGTATAAATACCAAGTCCAAAAGCGCGAATCAGGCTTGTTTTTTAAAACCTCATTTTTCGTTAAGACTCGGCTATATTTGTGGCCCCGCACACGAGTGGTTGCAATTCGGGCCGCATACATGCCCGGCATCATTCATGGCCCTTCCCGATTCCATACTGGTTTAGTTTACGATGCAGGGTGCGGCGGCTGATGCCGAGTTTCTCGGCGGCCTTGGTACGGTTGCCTGCGGTGTTTTCCAAGGCTTGAACAATCATTTGTTTTTCCATTTCATCGACGGTCATTTCCGTATTGACCGCCCCCTTTCCGCGGCCTCCAGTTTCTCGCATTTGTGGCGGAATATCTTTTACGTCGAGCAGCCTGCCGCGCGCCAGCACCACCATCCGCTCCACCATGTTGCGTAGCTCACGAATGTTTCCCGGCCAGCCATATGCAGAAAGCAGGCCGTAGGCCGCCGGCGTGAAGCCCTCGAAATGCTTGTCATTTTCCTTGTTGAACACGGCAAGATAATGGTTCAGCAACAACAGAATATCATCCTGTCGGTCCCGCAAGGGCGGCAGTGTGATGACCACGACGTAGAGTCGGTAGAATAGATCCTCGCGGAATTCCCCCTCGTCGACCATCGTTTTCAGGTCGCGGTTGGTCGCTGCAATCAGGCGTGAATCAACATCCACCGGCGCATCCCCTCCCACGCGCTCAATCTGCCGTTCTTCCAAGGCACGAAGAAGTTTCACCTGCACCGACGCATCAATCTCACTGATCTCGTCGAGGAAGAGCGAGCCCCCATCGGCCTTTTCAAAACGCCCGATGCGCCGCTCCATCGCTCCGGTAAATGCGCCCTTCTCATGACCAAACAACTCGCTCTCCAATAGATTCTGCGAAAGCGCTGCGCAGTGCACGGCCACAAATGGCCCCTTGCTTCGCGAACCCAGTTGATGGATCGCCTTGGCAACCAACTCCTTTCCGGTGCCGCTTTCGCCTTGAATCAAAACCGTCGCCCGCGAACTGGCCACCTGGCGGACCGTATCGAAAACCTCCTGCATCGGAGCGGAGTTCCCGATCATGTTTTCCAGGCCATACTTGTGATCGAGCTGAACGCGCAACTGCTCATTTTCCAGTTCGATATGCTTGGCCTTTAGCACGCGTTCGAGAACCAGTTCGAGCTTGTCGAGATTGATCGGCTTGGTCATGAAATCGGTCGCGCCCCGCTGCATCGCCTCCACCGCCAGCTCGACATCGCCATAGGCCGTTAGAATGATGCACGTTAGCTCTGGATGATTCGCTAGCGCCCGTTGCATCAGCGTGATCCCATCCATGCCCGGCATGCGGACATCGCTCAGCAGCACATCGATTTGTTGCCCGGCCAGCACCTCCAGCGCAGCGGTTCCATTCTCGGCGGCAAAAACCCGATAGTCGCGTCGCAACGCCCGAACCAGCCCATCGCGCGCACTCTTTTCGTCATCCACAATTAAAACCACGGGTTTGCTCTTCATCTGCACGCTCCTTTTTTTGCTTCCTTGCGTTTCTTTGAGCTTCATTAAACCGGTCGTTCATCCGCACCGAAGCTCGAAGCATCCTCTACGCTTGCTGGCTCAGGAGCCCCCAGAAGATTCATGCGCGCATCCTCTCTTGGGAATCTCAACGTAAGCCTCGTCCCGCGCCCGACTTCCGTGTTGATTTCAATTTCGCCGCCATGGTCGCGCATAATGCGCTGGACAATCATCATACCCAGCCCGCTTCCCTCGGCTTTTGTGGTATGAAAGGGCTCGTAGATTGCGCCGAGCTTTTCGGGATCGATACCCAGGCCATTGTCCTCGAAAACCGCGCTGATGAAGCGGTCGGACTGCTGGGTGTAGATTTTTAGAATCCCACCGTCCTCCATCGCCTGCAACGCATTTTTAATGACGTTGAAGAACACTTGTTTTACCTGGGTATCGTCCACGGCCACCGGTGGAATGTCGTCGGGAAAATCGGTCTCGACAAGCATGCGACGATCCGTGATCTCGTGCTTCATCACTTCGAGCGTTTCTTCAGCCAGGCGGGCTAACTTCATCGGCTTTCGTTCCGGAAGCGACGGCCGCAACGCCTTGAGGAACTGGCGGATAATGGTGTCGAGCCGAGCCACTTCCTTGCGCGAGACATCCACCAGCTCCTTGAGTTCCACCTTTGCGGTTTCATCCTCCAGCTGGCCAATCTCGCGGTCAAGCAGCTGGAGATGGATATTGATCGAGTTGAGCGGGTTTCCGATTTCGTGGGCAACCCCGGCCGCCAACAGACTCAGCGCATACAGACGCTCGGACTCGATCGACTCCGCCGTGGTTTCGCGTTCGCGTGTGACATCGCGGAAGATGACCACGGCCCCCTCCTCCTTGTCATCGACGGCCGCGAGCGGCACGACATAGAATTCCATGAAACGGTGCTGCGGATATGTGATCTCAATTTCCCGCCGGACGAGCTGGCTCCACTCATATTCATCGAGATCCAGGATTAAATCCCAATGGATATCCTTAAGGTAGCGCTGGATCGGAACGCCTTGGGCGGATTCAAGCTTAAAGCCGAGCATCTGTTCAGCCGCACGGTTGGCATAGCTGATCTGCGCCTCGGGATCGAGTACGATCAACCCCTCTTCCAACGCTTGGAAAATGGTTTCCATCAGCCCCTTTTCCTTCGCCAGACGAAGGAAGTAGGTTTGTAGGCTTCCCGAATCCAAATGATCGAGCCGATCCACTAATTTATCAAAGAATCCTGATTTCATGCACAGGACCGTGCCATTACGGCGCAAATAGAGCAACTTGTTTTATATGCGACAAAACGACACTAAAAAAGGCGATCCACCGGATCGCCTCTGCTTTCTCCTGCTCCTGCTTGCCCGGTAAACAATCGGCGAGCTCTTCCCGCCTGCCCCTCTCCAAAAGAAGTCGTTCCCGCCGTTGAACATCCCCGGCGGGAAACGTATATTTCTCCGACTGGGAGAAAAATCTTATGAGCGGAATGAAGAGTGCATACGAACTGGCGATGGAACGCATGGGCGGCGAAGCCGATGAGCTGAACCATGAACAAAAAGCCGCCATCGCGGAAATCGACTCGACGATGAAAGCCAAAATTGCCGAAACCGAAATCATGTTCGACCAGCACCGGGCGACCGAGGCCGATCCCGCCAAAGCCGCCTTCGCCCAGCAGACCAAGCAGGATCAGCTGGCCAAGATCCGTTCGCAGGCGGAAGCGGATAAGGAGCGTATCCGCAACGGATAACTTTATGAATACGCTCTCCTACGATTTTCTGGTGATCGGAAGCGGGTCGGCCGGGCTGACCGCAGCCCTGGAGCTGAGCAAGCACGGTCGCGTGCTGGTTACCTGCAAGGAAGAAACTTCCGAATGCAATAGCTCCTATGCTCAGGGGGGGGTGGCCTGCGTGATTGATCCGAACGACTCGATCGAGGCGCATGTCGCCGATACCCTTTCCACCGGATGCGGGTTAAGTACACCGGAGGTGGTCAATCAGATTCTCCGGGACGGCCCTCTTCGAATATCCGAACTAGAGCAGATCGGGGTCGAGTTCGAGCGGCGCAAGGGAAAGGGAAACGAATACGACCTCGGCCAGGAAGGCGGCCATTCCCACCGCCGAGTGCTGCATGCCGGCGACATCACCGGCCAGGCCATGATGCAGGGCCTCATCACCCGCGCCCGTGAAAACGAAAATATCGATCTCCACGAATACCTGCTCGCCATCGACCTCATCACGACCGCCTGGATCGGGCAGGCGGGGGAAAGCCGTTGTGTCGGGGCCTACTTCCTCGACAAATCGGCCAACGAGATCCTCGCCGTCCATGCCACCTGCACCGTCCTCGCCACCGGCGGGATCGGCAAGGTTTACCCCTACACCTCAAACCCGGATGTGGCCACCGGCGATGGCGTGGCCATGGCATGGCGAGCGGGCCTGCCCATCCGCAATATGGAATTCGTACAGTTCCATCCCACCTGTCTCTACCATCCGCAGGCCAAATCCTTCCTGATTTCCGAGACCGTGCGGGGCGAAGGGGCCCAACTCACCGATATCCGCGGCGGGGCCTTCATGGAATCGTTTGATCAGCGCGGCTCGCTGGCCACGCGCGATGTCACCGCCCGCGCCATCGACCATGTAATGAAAAAACATGGCGACCCCTACGTCTATCTCGACATCACCCACCAGTCCGAAACCTTCCTGCGCGAGCGTTTTCCCAACCTCTACGAGGCCTGCCTGCGCTTCGGAATAAACATGGCGACCGACCGTATCCCCGTTGTTCCCGCCGCCCACTATTCCTGCGGCGGTGTCGTGGCCGAAGTCAATGGAACAACGAATCTTCCCGGCCTCTACGCCTGCGGCGAAGTCGCCAGCACCGGACTCCACGGGGCCAACCGCCTAGCCAGCAACTCCCTGCTCGAAGCCCTCGTTTGCGGCCATGCCGCCGCAATCAAGATTTCCAAGGATTGGAAGTCCCTCGAAGGCGAGGTGCCCCTTCCTCCGTGGGAATTCGGCGAAGCGGTTCTGAGCGATGAAGCCGTGGTGGTGGAACACGACTGGAACGAGGTGCGCACCGTGATGTGGGACTATGTCGGCATTGTCCGCAGCGAGCGGCGCCTCCACCGCGCACGCCAACGTATTCGCAATCTGCGGCAGGAAATCAAACACTATTACGATGCCTATCTCGTCACCGCCGACCTACTCGAACTGCGCAACATTGCCGATATCGCCGAGCTCATCATCCGCTCCGCCGAACAGCGCAAGGAAAGCCGAGGGCTGCACTATATGGCCGACCATCCAGAACTTGCCTCCGAAGCCCTCGACACCCTCATCCACGACACCCCCGGTGGCCCGCTGACGTAGCCCCTCCCTGTGAAGGCGATTTGGAGAGGGAAGCCTGTTAGTTTATATCGATCTTCAACCTGAAGAATTGTTTCTCTGCCGGGATCGAAACTCGGTTTGTAATGGAATCGAATTCCATGCTTAATCGCTCGACCTCGGTCATGGAGAAACTCTTATTGCTCCAGACTCCTCCAACCAAATCAGATGAAACTTCGATCGAATAGCCCAACCCGCGAGTCTCGGCATCGTTTCGCTTGGGGAAGGTCAGTTCGACCGTATTTCCTGAGCGATTCATTTGCAGATCTTTCCTCCACGAGTCTCCAGAAGGCTCTGTCCCCTGCGGATTTCGACCAAGTGCATACTCAACCATATTGACAAATTGGTCTTCGTCGGGATCCGCAAGCAGGTTTGTTTCTGTCAGGCTATTCGCACCTGCCCACGCAGCATAGTATTGCATGGGCGTGGCAAGCACACGAATATTCAGTGTGGCGGTGTTGGTTATACCCTTCCCGTCCGACACCTCTATCAACCAGCTGTTCTCTCCGGCATCATCCATGGCTGGGCTTCCTATCAGGCGACCATTTGAAGCAATGGTTAACCAAGCGGGGCCGGTCTGCTTTTGAAATGCGTGGAACTCGCCCACATCAGGTGCGCCGACATCCCATGCAAGGGTTTTTTCGCTGTAGGAAATCCCTACACATGCGTCTTGCTTGATGATGGATGTGTTGAACTCAACCGCTGTTTGGTCCTCACCCACCAGACTGGTTCCCAAGGCAACCTCAACGGAGTTTGAAATGCCGTCTCCATCGAGATCCCCGCTGCCGTCGTAAGCATCGTGAGGATTCAGTCCCACCACCAGTTCCTGAAGATTGGTGATGCCATCGCCATCAACATCATCACTGCCGACCAAATTATAATTGTATGCCAATTGTTTCGTAATCCCATAATATTCTCGAGCCACATCAATATCCGAAATGAACTGTTTTAATTCATTTTTTGGAGGGAAAAGATGATAAGGGGACGCTTCCGTTGCGACTTCAAACCAGACCGGCAGCAGATCGTTATCCAAGTCATATTGACCATCACTGGGGTCGTTGATATCCATCCCTACAACATTTCCGAGTTCATTGGTGAACGTGATTGGCAAAGTAGGGCCAAGTCCCGTTCCAGCACCGGGAGATGTCATGGTCCAGAGAATCTCTTCGTAATTCGACATTCCGTCGTTGTCCCAATCTTCGCTTGCATCAGCGGGATTAAGCAGATCCATTCCCCACTTTTTTTCTTGTCCATCGAAAACCATATCCCCATCCGTATCCGGATCGAACGGATTGGAATTCAAAGCACGCTCCTCTACGTTTGAAATCCCATCGCCATCCCAGTCATCAATGAAAAACAGGCTATTGTTCAAGTAGTCGAAGCCGCTATAGCAAAACCACATGGATTGATACATGAGCGTCCATTCCGGCCATGTGCCGTCCGGATTCCGGGCTAACATGCCCAGTTTATCTAAAATGGCAGCTTCGGTATGGGTTTCCTGCGCCAATTTATGAATTTCGCGATGCTCTCTAAACTTCCTTGCTGCGGAGTCGTGACTCCAGACTTCATTGATCCTCGAATATTGAATATAGTAGGGCAAACCAAGCGTAAGCGTCCAGGGAAACCGCTCGCGCATAGTATTAAAATGTCCTTTATGCCATGCAACCTTGAGATACGGATTGCTGGCATCATAAAAGTCGATCAACAATTTAAATAGGCCCTTATTTCCTCCAATGCAGTAGATTCGGTTTGTGTTGTAGGTAGAGCGAAAATGCCGGCATAAATCTCCCATCAGGGATAAATAATTCGCCTCAAACTTGGGCTCTGAGATCGGGATTTGGTAGCACCGATTGTACGATGCATTCATCGCACGTGAAAGGGCATGGTCCCACTGCTCTCTAATATTGACCCAGTTGGCAGCTGCGGATGACGTTTTATCGATTCCCACCATGAAAGCCCGAATGGTGATCAACTGCCCATGCAACTCGGCTTCGTTGCACACGTCATAAGAACTTACCAGAGAGCCAATGGTTGTGACTTCGGAATGACATCCCATCCTTTTCTGAAGATGTCTCGGGAAATTACACCAATACGTGGCGGCTTGGCCGTACGTCGCATACTGATCCACCACCGTCTGCGGATCGTCCACCTCCTCCGAAAGATGGTAGTAATCCTCGTCCTGCCAGCTACTGTGAAACAAGATGCCGACATCCCCTTCCAAACCATAAACCCATTCATTGGTTTGACTGTTGCTGGATACGGTCATCTTTAACCAACGGTCGATACGAGGCCTCTTGCATAGATACAAATCCTTGAAAAACTCTTTTGTCTGGGCGGCCGACCATTCGCCCTCCGAAGGGGGATCAATCTTATGGCCTTCCCCGATATCCGGGTTCCCCGCAGCGCTACTATTTCCGTCCCAATAGTATTCAATGAGCTTGTATTCATAGACGGCATCATCAACCGCATCAAACACCGGCTTAATGAACGTTATATTGGTTGCCAGATTGTTTTGATAGGTGACATCCAACTCGATGATATTATAAGGGCTCAAGCGTCCGGTTGCGTTGCACTTCGCGATATTTCCAGCGGGCAGCACTGTGATTTTTCTAAGGAACGATTTTGTGTTCGTTACGCTGTCGCTAACGGAATAGCCCAGCGTGTATTCGCCGGAAATCGCTGTGTTCACACTTCCTGTGACCGAAGGCGATAGATAACCGTCTTCTTTGTCGTAGGCCAGCACGCCGTCCATGGGGTCAAACGCCTCCTGAAACCGGATGGCCTTATCCAGCACGCCACCGATATTCGGATTATGGTCACCCGCGGCAGTGCCTAAGAGGAGAAACATCGAAAACACCAAGAGGGGGGGGAATATTTTCATAGTCATCGACCTTTTTTACTGATTTGCGTTTTGTTGCTCTATGAAGGGAAGCTTAGGGTTGTTGAAGCGCCCGAACTCCCCATTGTTCAACCGAATAATCTCCTGATCATATTTGTTCTGAAACTGGTCATAATCAAAGTTTTCTTCGAACGTCACCGTGCCGGCGCTATGTTCGGAAAGATATGCGGCAACATAACCGGCCTCTAGATCCACCATGAACAAAACCTCAATTCCCGAATCGGGATCGGTGTAAAGTTTATGGCTAATATTCCCTTTCCCATCGCTCCGCGCATAGAGATCCACAGGGAGTTCAGCGAGGCGACGGAGAGCTACGCCTACATCATAATCAAAGGTTTCTTTTTTAAAAATATCCACGGGGATGCGTAGGGAATATATTCCCCGATCCTTTCTGCGGTTCGGTTGCCCACTCCGCACTAAAAATCCTCTCTGGGCGATGCCTATCATGATTTTATCCTGATCAATCCACAGGTAGCGATGGTGCTGAAGTTCTTTGAGCAAGAGGAGCATTCGAGCAGTCATCGGTTCGATTTTAACGGGAAAAGCGTAAAACGACAACGCATCGTAGTAAACCTCGCGAAAGGTCAGATCCGCCGTAATGCTGGATTCAGTCGGTGAGTAGGAAAAAATTTTAAAGGCCGTATCGGGGTCGTCTATATATGGGGTATATCTTGTCGGTTCGAAATATTTAGCGTACAGGTGCTTTCCCAAACGAGCCCATTCCAGCCTTCTGATTTCATCGGTAACCGGATCAACCGTGAGACTTATTTTTTCCACCGCCGATTTTCCGTTTTCATCAATCGCCGTATAGTAAACGGCATGGATGCCTGGTGCCAGATGCTCTGGATATTCGACACTAACCCCGTAGGCCAATCTCTTGCCTGAAGCGGCTTCGGCATATGCCACAGCGCGGAGATTCAAGAGCCTGCCCCGAGAAAAAAGAGTATCTTCCAACCCTGAAAATATCGGGGCATCCACCCATGCATTGGTAGTGGAAACATCGAGGGTTGTCTCCAGCACCTGCGTCAAGCCATCAAACGTCATGGCGGTATAAACCAGTGCATGACGACCCTCTGCCAGCTGGCTTGTATCGCTAAAATTTACGGAAACTTTCGCTGATTTCCCGCCAACTTGGACCGTATCCACGAAGGTTGAAAAATCCACCGATTCGCCCAGAGCAATCGTTAGCGGCGTTAAGTCAACCAGATTGGTTACCATCGCCGATGTTGCATCAGAAAAAAACATACCCAAGCTCAAGCACAAAATCCGCACCATGTTTTTATTTTCCATAATTTTGCATCCTCCTCGTAGGTGTTTTCATTCTCACAACTGCGCCTCAACCCCGTGAAGGGGTATCTCGCCTCATCTTTTGTTGTCAACTCAGAAGTCAGCCCGAGATCATTTCACATCATCCACGACTCACTCATCAACTAATATTCCACGGCCACAACAAAGGAGTGTTACGCCTGCCCCTAATCTTAAACCCCTGATCGGTGAGTTCAAGCGAGTTATATTTAATTAGCGATTAGTGTGCCAACTTGTTTTGAAAAAATGGATTGAAAAATGGATTGTTGGGGATGATATCTAGTACACAGTCACTGATTAGATGACGGGCAAAAATAAGGAGGCGAACTTGCCT
>JAOZKS010000054.1 GCA_029935255.1 Pontiella sp. | reverse complement strand
CATTGTTCAGCGTCAAACGCCATTTTTTACAATTTGGGCTACATCATGCCGCCCATACCGCCCATTCCACCCATGTCAGGCATCGCTGCCGGGGCTTCTTTAGACGGAAGATCGGTGATCATGCACTCGGTCGTGAGCAACAGACCTGCAATGGAGGCCGCGTTCTGCAGAGCGGAACGGGTGACCTTTGCCGGATCGATGATACCAGCGGCGATCATGTCGACATATTCGCCGGTCGCCACGTTGTAACCGTAGGACTGCTTGCCCTTCTTGACGGCCTGCACCACGATCGCACCTTCCTCAGCGGCGTTGGCGACGAGCTGGCGGAGCGGGGCTTCGATCGCCTTGCGGACAATTTCAACACCAATCGCTTCGTCACCTTCAACGTCAACCTTATCGAGAGCCTTCTGGATGCGCAGCAATGCAACGCCGCCGCCCGGTACGATTCCTTCTTCAACCGCCGCACGGGTTGCATGCAGTGCGTCTTCCACACGAGCTTTCTTCTCTTTCATTTCCACTTCGGTGGCTGCACCAACGTTGATCACCGCAACACCCCCGGCGATCTTCGCCAGACGTTCCTGCAATTTTTCGCGATCGTAGTCAGAAGTGGTTTCAGCAATCTGACGACGGATTAGGTCGATACGTGCCTTGATGGCCGCGATCTTTCCGGCACCTTCAACGAGGGTGGTGTCGTCCTTGCCCACGGTTACGCGCTTGGCGGTTCCGAGGTCGTCGAGCGTTACGCTTTCGAGTTTGATTCCAAGATCTTCAGTAATGAACTTGCCATCGGTCAAAACGGCGAGGTCTTCCATAATTGCTTTGCGACGGTCACCGAAACCAGGTGCTTTCACCGCACAAACGTTCAGGGTGCCGCGCAGTTTGTTCACCACCAGCGTAGCCAGGGCTTCGCCTTCGATGTCCTCCGCGATGATCATCAGCGGCTTGCCGGTCTTGGCCACGCTCTGTAGCAGAGGGAGCATGTCCTGCAGGTTGGAGATCTTCTTCTCGTAGATCAAGATGTACGGATCTTCCAGTGCTACTTCCATGGTATTCGCATCGGTCACGAAGTACGGAGAAAGGTAGCCCTTGTCGAACTGCATGCCTTCAACCACATCGAGGAAGGTTTCGATGGACTTGGCTTCTTCAACCGTAATCGTCCCGTCCTTGCCGACCTTGTCCATCGCTTGAGCAATGATGTCACCAATGGTCTCATCGCCATTGGCGGAAATAGAGCCAACCTGAGCGATTTCTTCGGTGGATTTCACCTTCTTGCTGAGTTTTGCAAGCTGCGCAACGAGAGCAACAACGGCTTTGTCGATCCCGCGCTTAAGGCTCATTGGGTTGGCCCCGGAAGTAACATTCTTGAGTCCTTCGCGATAGATCGCCTCGGCGAGAACGGTTGCGGTGGTGGTTCCGTCGCCGGCAACGTCAGAAGTCTTGGAAGCCACCTCCTTCACCATCTGTGCGCCCATGTTTTCGAATGGATTTTCCAACTCGATTTCCTTCGCGACAGAAACCCCGTCCTTGGTCACGGTCGGAGAGCCGAAGCTCTTGTCGAGAATCACGTTACGACCTTTCGGGCCGAGGGTAACCTTGACCGCATTGCTCAGTTTTTCAACACCGCGCAGCATTGCATCGCGGGCTTCTACATCAAATATAATCTGTTTAGCCATTTTTCTTTTCCTTTTAAAATTTAGGTTAGCCGATCACTGCGAGGATATCGTCTTCGCGCATAATCTGGTATTCCTTGCCGTCCACTTTCACTTCGGTTCCGCCATACTTCGGCATCAGCACGATATCGCCTTTCTTGACGTTGAACGGGATCTTCTTGCCATTCTCGTCCAGCTTTCCGGTTCCTACGGCAATGACCTTTCCTTCCTGCGGCTTTTCCTTTGCCGAATCGGGAATAATGATTCCGCCTTTTTTGACTTCGCCTTCTGTCAGCGGCTCAACCAATACACGTTCACCCAAGGGTTTGATCTTCATGGATACTTTCTCCTTTGTTTAGTTACACTATAATGAATGTTGAACTCGGAACGCCGAATTAAGAAGGTTCGCTTCGAAATTCGAGATTCCTTGTTCGAGATTCTTCTGTTCTATTTCTTCTCGTCTTCGTCGACCATTTCAAAGTCGGCTTCCTCGACATCACTCGCTTGCTTTTCACCGCCCGCTCCGGCATCCGCACCCATGTCCGGTGCGCCTTCAGCACCCGGGGCACCCTGCGCCTGAGAATACATCTCCGTTGCGGCGGCCTGCATTTTTTCGTTGAGTGCGTCGAGTGTCGTCTTCATGGCCTCATAGTCCTCCGCTTCAATCGCCTTCTTGACCGGCTCGATTGCGGCTTCAACTTCAGCCTTCTGCTCGTCGGAAATCTTATCCCCGTTTTCCTTCAGGAATTTTTCCGTCTGGAACACCGTGGAGTCCGCCTGATTTTTAAGATCGACTTTTTCGCGAAGCTTTTCGTCCTCGGCCGCGTGGATCTCGGCATCTTTCATCATCTTGTCGATCTCTTCCTCGGACAGGCCGCTCGAACCCGTAATCGTAATATGCTGCGACTTCCCGGTTCCCAGATCCTTTGCGCTGACCTTCACAATGCCGTTGGCATCGATGTCGAACGTCACTTCAATCTGCGGCGTGCCCCGCGGAGACGGCGGGATACCATCCAGATTGAAACGATCAAGGGTTTTGTTGGCATTGGCCATCTTGCGCTCCCCCTGCAGCACGTGGATTTCCACGGCCGGCTGGTTGTCGGCGGCCGTCGAGAAGATTTCGTTCTTCTTCGCCGGGATCGTCGTGTTGCGCTCGATGAGCGGAGTGAATACGCCGCCCATGGTTTCAATACCCAGCGTCAGCGGAGTCACGTCGAGCAGCAGCACATCTTTCACTTCACCTTTAAGAACGCCGCCCTGAATCGAAGCACCAATGGATACCACCTCGTCCGGGTTCACCCCCTTGTGCGGCTCCTGCGCAAAGATTTCCTTCACGGAATCCTGCACCTTCGGCATGCGGGTGGATCCCCCCACCAGAATTACCTCATTGATTTCCGACGGGTTTAGGCCGGAATCGGAAAGACAGCTCTTCACGGGATCAATGGCCTTGGCAATCAAGTCATCGCAAAGCTCTTCCAGCTTGGCACGGCTCAGCGTCACGTTCAAATGCTTCGGTCCGCTGGCATCTGCGGTGATGAACGGCAGGTTGATTTCAGTGGACTGGGAACTGGAGAGTTCGCATTTGGCCTTTTCCCCGGCTTCTTTCAGGCGCTGTAGCACCATCGGGTCGGCAGAGAGATCAACGCCCTGGTCCTTCTTAAACTCGCTGACGAGCCAATCGATAATTTCTTGGTCGAAGTCGTCGCCGCCGAGGTGACCATCGCCGCTGGTTGCGGTTACTTCGAACACACCCTCGCCGATGTCGAGGATCGATACGTCGAATGTTCCGCCACCGAGGTCGTAGATCGCAATCTTCTCTTCCGACTTCTTGTCGAGGCCATAGGCCAGCGATGCCGCGGTCGGCTCGTTGATGATCCGCAGCACTTCAAGGCCGGCAATCTTGCCCGCATCTTTGGTGGCTTGGCGCTGGCTGTCGTTGAAATAGGCCGGAACCGTGATGACCGCCTGCGAAACGGTTTCGCCAAGGTAGGCTTCCGCGTCTACCTTCATTTTCTGGAGAATCATGGCCGAGATTTCCGGCGGCGAATAGACCTTGTCGTCGATCTTCACCTGCACATCGCCATTCTTGGCTTCAATCACTTCGTACGGAACGAGGTCAATCTCGTGCTTCACTTCGCTAAACTTCCGGCCCATGAAACGCTTGATCGAGAAGATCGTGTGCTGCGGGTTCGTTACCGCCTGACGCTTCGCTGCGGTTCCCACCAAACGCTCACCGCTCTTCGTGAATGCCACGATCGATGGCGTGGTACGCCCGCCTTCC
Source organism: Pontiella sp. (assembly GCA_029935255.1). GTDB lineage: Bacteria > Verrucomicrobiota > Kiritimatiellia > Kiritimatiellales > Pontiellaceae > Pontiella. The sequence continues at coordinate 7,314 of JAOZKS010000054.1, read as the reverse complement.
GCATTTGGAATAACGGTCGGCTCGCCACCTTCCATGACGGCCATGCATGAATTTGTGGTACCGAGGTCGATACCCAATACTTTTGATCCTGCTGTGCTCATAATTAATCTCCTATTGTTTTAAAATTGTGTCATGAACGACGAACGCCCTTAAGCAACGGGTGTGCCAGTGGCACGGGAGGCATGAGGCATGAGATGTGAAAGCCTTTAAACAAAGGGTTTCTTTTCAATTATTGAAGATTTACCGGCTTGGCACCGGAATGTTAAAGTGTGCCAAATTCATCGGTTATGGCACTCTGAACGGCACAGTTGCGCCATTATGGCGCAGCAGGCGGGTTCCACTATTCGAGTCCGTTTCATCGCGGCTCATGGAGAATGGCCCTCCCTGCCACAGGCCATGTCTGACACACAAAAACGCCCCGCCCATCTAGGATGGACCGGGCGCTCTGCGGAGAGAGAACTCTCAATTAGCCAACGGCTTCGGTTCCTTTCTCGCCGGTGCGGATGCGGATGCATTCCGGCAGGTCAAGAATGAAGATTTTGCCGTCGCCAATGTTTCCCGTACGCGCACCTTTAATGATCGCGTCGGTGGTGGATTCAACGAATTCATCGTTGATCGCGACTTCCAGACGAACCTTTTTCAGCAGGTTTACTTCGATGTCGGCTCCGCGGTAGGTTTCGTGATAGCCCTTCTGTTGGCCGCAACCCATGGCGTTGGTGATGGACATTTTATAGACCTCGGCTTCGTAGAGCGACTGCTTCACCTCGTTGAGCGCTTCGGGCTGTATGTATGCAATAATCAGTTTCATGATTGATCTCCTTTCAAGTTAGACGTTCGTGAAGAACTGGAATCCATGATATGCTTCCTGGCCGTGTTCGCCAAGGTCGAGTCCCTTGAGTTCCTCTTCCTTGCTCACGCGGATGCCGACGGTTTTCTTCAGGATAAAGAAGATCAGCAACGCGGCAGGGAAACAAACCGCTCCATAGGCGAGAACGCCGATGAGCTGGGTCATGATGCTGAACTCGGCACTGAAAACACCCACGAAGAGCGTTCCAAGAATACCACAAACCAAGTGAACGGTCGTCGCACCCACGGGGTCGTCGAGCTTCAGGCGGTCGAAGGCCATAACAGAAACCACGGCAACCGCGCCGCAGGTCAGACCGATGATAACGGCCGCTTTGATGGAAACAACGTCCGCGCCAGCGGTGATCCCTACCAGACCGGCCAGACAGCCGTTGAGCACCATCGTCAAGTCAGGTTGTTTCTGGATGGTCCAGGATGCCGTCATGGAACCGATGATTCCGGCAGCCGCAGCTAAACAGGTGGTCACCAGAACATAGGAAACCATTCCGGGATCGGCCGACAGTACAGAACCGCCGTTAAATCCGAACCAGCCCAGCCATAGCAGGAATGCACCGATCGTCAGCAACGGCATGTTGTGGCCCATGATGCCTTTAACCTGTCCGTTGACATATTTACCGATGCGCGGACCGATCACGATGATGCCTGCAAGCGCACCCCAACCCCCAACGGAGTGAACGAGGGTCGATCCCGCGAAGTCATGAAAGCCCTTCTCTGCCAACCAGCCGCCGCCCCAAACCCAGGAACCCACGAAAGGATAGACCAGTGCAACATAGAGGGTGCAGAAGATCAAAAACGGCCCAAGCTTAACGCGCTCGGCAACCGCACCGGAAACAATGGTGGCCGCCGTGGCGGCAAACATGCCCTGAAACAGGAAGTCGGTCCAGTAGGTATAGCCTTCGTTATACGCGCTCGTTATCAAAGCCGGATCATTAAAGGCCAATCCATTACCCACCCCAAATCCGGCAAAGCCAAGAAAGCTTCCAATCATCCACGCACCATCAGGATACATCAGGTTGAAGCCGATGAGCGTGTAGGTCAGCAGGCCAATCGCCACGATCGCCGTATTCTTGAACAGGATGTTCACCGTGTTCTTGGCGCGCGTCAGCCCGGTTTCCACCATGGCAAAACCCAGATGCATGACGAACACGAGGAAAATGGAAACCATCATCCAGGTGTTGTTAACGGTGAACATGACATCCGCCGCAGTGATCTCCGGCACGGCATCTTCTGCGAAGACCGCCGCGGGCAGTGCGACGGCACAGAGCGCGAACAACCGCGTTAGTAATTTTTTTGAACTATGCATTTGCATCCTCCTATTGAATTTAACAATCAAGGCCCAAGCCACAATGGCAGGAACGAGTCGCTTTTTGCATGAGGTATGCCAACGAAGGTCTGGTTTCTTATCCTTCTAACCACGAGTGGTTTATAATAAACAAGAGCCTGTCACAAGAAAGGTATATTATTACATTTATGTTGTAATATACTTCTTAAGCACAGTTTTGTTGATCAAATTCAGGAAGGACTCCCGAGGGTCAGGATTCTTTCGGTGTACTCGGGTGACGCTCTTCGAGGAAGGCTTCAATCTCGCTGATACGGCCCATACCGAGCATGGTTTCGGCGACTTCCTCCGCTTCGGCCAGCGAGAACGTTTGTACCAAGCGCTGCACGGTGGGCGCATTGGTGATATCAATGCTGAACTTTTTGAGCCCAATGCCCATAAGGAACGGAAGCATACGCGGATCGGCTGAAAGGTCCCCGCAGATCGAGATATCCTTTTCATGGGTCCGGGCGGCGGAAACAATTCGATTAATGGCCCGAAGAACGGCCGGATGGTGTGCGCGATACAACTTGGACACTTGCTCGTTCGTCCGGTCGACCGCCAGCATATACTGGATCAGATCGTTGGAGCCGATCGAAAGAAAATCCGCCTCTTGCGCCAGTTCGTCCGCCACCTCGACTGCCGAGGGCATCTCCATCATCACCCCGAGCTGGGTTTCGCGACTGAACGGCAGCCCATCGGCCTCTAGTTCCGCCATGCACTCAAACACAATATCGCGTGCTTCAACAAAGTCGTCCACCGAAGAGATGAGCGGAAACATGATTCGCGTATTTCCCTTGGAGCCGGCCCGCAGGAATGCACGGAGCTGCGCAGAAAAAACATCCACATTCTGTAACGAAAACCGAATCGCGCGCATGCCCAGAAATGGATTGGCCTCGTGTACATTCGAGTAGTACGAGAGCATTTTATCGCCGCCGATATCCAGCGTTCGGAAGGTCACGTTTTTTCCCTTCATCTGGTCGACGATCTTTTGATAGATCACATATTGTTCTTCCTCGGTAGGGAAGTCGTTCCGCACGATAAATGGAAACTCGGACCGATACAATCCAACCCCCTCGGCCTTGAACTTACGGGCCGGCTTCAGGTCGCTGAGCAGGTTTATGTTGGCATAGATATGCACGCGCGCCCCGCACTTGGTCCGCGTTTTCGGCTTAACATCCGCTGCGCTGTGCAAGGCCTTCCAGGCCTTGTCGAGATCGCGGTATTTGGCATAGACCGCTTCGCCGGGCTGCAAATAGATAACCCCCTGCTCGGCATCCATCAACATCTCTTCATCGTCCGCAATGCCATCCGCCAGCTCGCGGCTGATCGCAACCATCGGGATGCCCAGCGACCGGCAGATAATCGCATTATGCGAGGTTACCCCGCTGCTCACGATGAAGCCTTCCACATTTTCCGCTGAAAGTTTGAGGATATCGGAAGGCAGGAGCTCGTGGGCAATAATAATCTGGCCGCGATAGTCGCACTCGTCCGCCGTTTCATTGAGCAGGTTTCGAGTAAGACGGTTGCCTAGGTCCTTCACATCCAGCACCTTCTCGCGGATCAGCGGCATCTTGCTGCCGGAGAAGATCTCGACATATTCGTTAACCACCACCGCGATGGCCTTGACGGCCGGGGTTCCGGTCTGGATCAGATTCGAGATTTGTCCTGTAAACTGGTCATCTTCGAGAATCAACAGGTGGGCACTGAAGATAAGAACAGCCACATCCTCCAACTCTTCGCCCGTTTCCCGTTGTAACTTATTAATCTGCTTGGTCGTCTTTCCGATGGCGATCTCGAAGTCTTCCACGGTATGCGGATCGCTCTCGGCATCAGGAAGAATGCAACGGTCCTGCAGAACCGCCCCCAAGGTCAGGGCACGCCCCCTTGCCGTCCCGGTGCTGGCTGAACTCCCCCGGATAATACTTTGCTGCGTAACTTTTTTAGCCACCGGGACTTCTTCCGGCGATTCGGCCGCATCCCGCACTTCACTCAACAACTGCACGGTCTCAATCATCATCGCCAACTGCGCGGCAATGGCCCGTAGCGCCTTGATATCGTTGGAACTAAAATAGTTGGCCTCGCGTGCCTGCACCACCAGCGCCCCGATTCGCCGCAAACCGCGCAGAATCGGAACCGCCAGAAAGGCGAGATATTGCTCCTCTTCAATCCCCGGAAAGAATTTATAGGACGAACTTTCCGAAGCCTGTCCGGCACAAATAGGCCGTAATTCCCGAACGGCACGCCCGGTGATCCCCTCGCCCAGCGTGAGTGCAACCTTCCCGATCGCGTCCCGATTCAGTCCTTGGGTCGCACGAAGCGTCAACATCTTGTCTTCTTCGTCATAGATATAGATCGAGCAAACATCTGCATGCATATGCTTTGCAACCGACGAGACCACGCTCTGAAGAAGTTCCCCCCGGTTCTTTCCCACTTCAGCCAGCGAGATCAGTTCGGCAATATCGCATACTAGATCTACATTTCTTTTTTTCATAACAAAGACCTACGTTTTAAGTGAATAGCACAATAACGGGGTTGAGGCCCTGTGTCAAAAGATAGAGATTCTCCAATTTACGCATAGACCTCATCCGCCCTCCATTCTACTATTCGCCGCAATAAAAAGGCTGGAAAATTCATGAACACAACGACTACTGGAAAACTCCTTGAAATCTATCGCCCCATGGTGGCCTCGCGCTATACCGACCACCTCCAATCGGCCGCCGCGCAACGCGGGGAAGTCTTTTTCTACATCCCCTCCTCCGGCCACGAAGCCTCCGCCGCGCTTGCACCGCACCTCATCGCCGCCGACTGGCTGCACCTGCACTACCGCGACCGCGCCCTCGCCTATGCCCGCGGCGTGACCTTCGAAACCGCCTTCTATGGTCTTTTCGGCAAAGCCGAATCCAACTCCGCCGGCCGGCGCATGCCCGCCTTTCCCTGCGACCGCTCGCTAAACATCATGAGCACCCCCACCCTCGTCGGCAGCAACGCGCTCCAGGCCGTAGGCGTTGCATCCTCCATCAAGGCCAACGAAGGCAACCCCTTCGTGCTCGTCTCCGTCGGCGACGGCGCCACCCAACAGGGCGACTTCTTCGAAGCCGTTGCCGAGGCCGTCCGCTCCAACCTCCCCGTGCTCTTCCTCATCGAAGACAACCGCTTTGCCCTCTCCACCCTCACCAAAGGCAACACCTTTTACTCCCTGCCCGACGGCGAAGCCGACACCTTCCTCGGCCTCCCCCTCCACCGCGTCGATGGCTCCGATGCCGTTCCAACCTTCGAAAAATTCGAAGAAGTCGTTTCCAACCTCCGAGAAACCCGCAGCCCGCAGATTGTCGTCTTCAACGTTGAACGGCTCCAAAGCCATACCAACGCCGACGACCAAACCACCTACCGCACCGAAGCCGACCTCCAACACGCCATGGAAAACGCCGACCCCTGCGCCAACCTGCGTGCGAGCCTGCTCGAATCCGGCATCGCAGAAGAACAACTCAAAGCCATCGAAAACGAGGTGCAGGAACAAGTCGACTCCGCCTTCCATACCGCCCGCAAAGGCACCACGCCCAAACCCGTCTTCGATGCCAAAAAGCCCCTGCCCGAACCCCGCACGGAATATGCCGGAACCGCCGAAGATCGAACCCTCAGCATGCTCGAAGCCATGCGCGAAACTCTCAAGGGCCGCCTTTCAAAGGATCCAAAAACAACACTCCTCGGCCAGGACATCGAAGATCCGAAAGGCGACGTATTCGGCCTCACCCGCGGTCTGTCACAAACCTTCCCCGAGCAGGTCAGCAATGCCGCACTCGCGGAATCCACCATTCTCGGAGTCTCCACCGGACAAGCCCTGGCCGGCGGTCATCCCGTTGCCTTCATGCAGTTTTCCGACTTCCTGCCCGTGGCCTACAACCTGATCCTTTCCGAGATCGGCGCCATGTACTGGCGGACCAACGGCCAATGGGAAAGCCCCATGCTCATCATGTCCATCTCCGGCGGCTACCGCCCCGGCCTCGGGCCCTACCACGCCCAGACCATGGAAGCCATCTGCGCGCACATTCCCGGAGTCGATGTCTTCATGCCCTCGACGGCCGCAGATGCCGCAGGCCTGCTCAACGCCATCTTCGAATCCGGCCGCCCCTCCGTCTTCCTCTTCCCCAAAAGCCTCATCAACGACCGCTCCAACACCACCTCCGCCGACGTTGAAAAGCAATACGTCCCCATCGGAAAGGCCCGCATCGCCCGAACCGGTCAAGACATCACCCTCGTCGGCTGGGGCGGCACCATGCCCATTTGCGAACGCACCGCCGAAGCCCTCGCCGAAACCGGCATCAACGCCGAAGTCATCGACCTGCGCACCATCTTCCCGTGGGATGAAGAAACCATACTCGCCTCCGCCAAAAAAACCGGAAAACTCATCATTGTCCACGAAGATAACCAGACCTGCGGCATGGGAGCCGAGATCGCCGCCACCATCACCGAAAAGGCCGGCAATGCCGTGCAAATCGCCCGTGTCACGCGCCCCGACACCTACATCCCCTACGACTTTTCCTGCCAGATCGAAGTGCTGCCCTCCTTCAAACGCACGCTCTCAACATGCTGCGAGATGCTCGACATCGATCTCCACTGGAACAAACCCGTTGAAGACGAAGCCGGAACCGTCACCGTCAAAGCCATCGGCTCCAGCCCGTCCGACGAAACCATCACCATCACCTCCCTGCCCATCTCCGAAGGCGACCCCATTGCCGAGGGCGACCTGCTGGCTTCCGTCGAAGCCGACAAAGCCACCATGGACATCACCGCCCCCGTCGGCGGAACCATTGCCAAACTCCTCGCCGAAGAGGGCGACACCCTCACCGTCGGCACCCCCATGCTCAAGATTGCATCCGACGAAGCCGCGCAACTCAAACCCCTCACCAAAGAAGACCCCGGCACCCCCGTCATGGAACGCAAGCGTGTCACGGAAGCAACCACCCCCACTCCGCAAGCCGCAAGCCTCAAGCCTCACTCCTCAATCTATATTTCCAACATCTGCCCCGTCTTTGGCTCGCGCCACCTCACCAACGACGAGCTGCTGCAAGGCCATGGCGAGTGGGATTCCGATGCCATCCGCAAACGCACCGGCATCGAGAATCGCTACT